>JAGVJV010000061.1 GCA_020050965.1 Parachlamydiales bacterium | reverse complement strand
TTACCGCCTCCCTCAACCAATTACAAAAAGCCGAAGATGATGTTAAGGCTGAGATCTCCCATGAAGTCTTTAATCCCAAAGATCTCAGCGCGTTAGAAACTTTTCTCTTCTCTACCATTCTTACGAATAGTAACCTTTCTGAAATCTCCTTCACCTATGGAGAAAAAATCGGATACGATCCCGAGGGGGATATCCAGCTCGCGCCAAGCGGCCGGGGAGAAATGAGTCTTTTTAGAACCTCTAACCAAACTTCAGCTTCGATAGACACGCTCTTCACTTATCAAAAGGATGGGAAGTGGGTCTCCCAATTGCGGCCCCGTACAGCTAAGAATGATCTATTTAGTACACCATTTGACCAAGAACAAATGGGATCTATTGCAGATCCCACAACTTCCTTAACCTTTGTCACTCCTGCTAATAAGGAGTTTGAGGGTCAAAGCCTCTGGAGCGATTTACACTGGGCGCAGATTGATAAGAATCTTCCTGAAAGCGAGCGCAGGGTAGAGGTGAGCGTACAAAGCTCAGTCACAGATTCTAAAGGTAATTTTCTGGGGGTATTGAGAGTTGGTCTCTTTTATAACCAGATAGATCTGATCAGTCAGTCAAAACTGGATCCGCAAAATCCTCACGACCCGCATCTTATTTTCATTACCGATAATGCCGGACAACTCATCACCCGCCCAAGTCCTGAAGATAAGCTAAGGCCCATTGAGGATAATCTCCGTTTTTCTTCGATAAATGCCCCTGAGTATCTGCAGAAGGCCTTAAAAGATCCCTCCTTGGCCTTAGTCACTACCGAATCCCCCCTTCAGTCTAGCCAATTTGAGGATCAGGGAAAGACTTATCTTGTCACATATCGAGAGATTGAGGGGTCTCAAGGCTGGATCTTAGGGATCGTTGTTCCACAGTCCTATTATGTCGGATCTCTTCAGCAGATGCGAAACCATCTTCTCCTCGTTACTGGAATCATTATCTGCGGCATAGCCTTAAGCGGTTTTTTTGTGCAGCGCTTCCTTAAAAGGGAGCAACAAAAGATCATCGATGAGACGGTGAGGATGCATAATTTTGACTTCAAACCGTCTCAGCCACGCTCAATTTTCCAAGATGTCTATATGATCCTCTCAGGGCTTGAGCTAGCTAAGACTGCTATGCGTGCGATGAGTAAGTATGTTCCTATAGAACTAGTGAAACAACTTTTTCAGTCGCAGAAAGAGCCCGTTCTAGGGGGAGAGCTTCAGGATGTCTCCATCCTTTTCACGGATATCAAAAACTTTACCTCGCTCGCGGAAAAGCTTCCTGTCAATCAGCTGGCCAATGCGCTTGGAAGCTATCTTAAAGTTACGACTGAGATTATCCAGAATCGATGGCATGGTATCATAGACAAATATATTGGCGATGGGATTATGGTCCTATGGAATACCCCAACCTTGCTTCCAAATCATCCTAAATACGCTTGCCAAGCAATCCTCGAATGTAATGCAGCCCTTAAAGAATTATTTGATTCATCAGAGTGGAAAGATCTTCCCCGTTTCGAAACACGTTTCGGTCTACACAAAGATCGTGTGATGGCGGGTCATTTCGGAGCGCCAGATAGACTCAACTTCACAGCTCTTGGCAATGGAGTCAACATAGCCTCTCGGCTGCAAAGCCTCAATAAGTACTATGGCACCACGATGATGGTTAGTGATAGCATCTATCAAGATGTTAAAGAAGACTTTGTTTTTCGTCTCTTGGACTCCATCATCCTCAAGGGAGTGACAGAAAAGATAAGTGTCTATGAGCTGCTAGGTAAAAAGGGAGAAAAAGGGGAAATGGGCCCCATTATCGCTAAGTATGAGCAAGCTCTAGGGGCATATCGCAAGCGGCTTTTTGCCGATGCGATGCATATGCTGCAAGATCAGCTCAGCGATGGACCGAGCCGCACTCTGCATGATCGTTGCTCCAAATTCTTGCAAAATCCTCCTCCAGATTCTTGGGACGGCTCCTATATTTTTCTTGAAAAATAGGGAGAAGATACCCCAGTCTTTCGAATAAAAATTTGACTTGTCATATTCAGATAAATAAATTTTTAATGTTGACGTGATAATTTGATTTTTGTTATTATGTATTAACATTAAAAAATAATAGGAAATATATGCCAATAGAAATCAAACAACAAGATACTAAGCTTTCTTTTGCTTATGCTGTCAACAATGTACAAGATATTTTTACTATCAATGAGGATGATGGAAAGCTGAAAACATCAGGGAAAGCCGTGACTAGATTTCTAGCAAATTCGGCATTAGCTGTTGCAGCTCTAGTTGAAACAGTTGTCAAAGCGCTTTTAGTTGCCGTTACACTAGGCCTCCATAATGGATTAAAAGCAGCCCTATCATTAGCCGGCCGGACAACACTCGAAGCCTTCAAGGGTACCCTTGGATTTTCAACACCTAAACCTATAGTCGAAACGCCTCCACCTCCAACTCCCGTTGTAGAAACGCCTCCTCCTCCTCAAGTTGAACCAACACCTGTTAAGACTAAGCAAATATTCGATTATTACGTTAGGCAGCCTACCCGAACAGAACGCTTTGTCGACGCTGTTAAGGCTGAACCAGCATTCACAACAATTGTTGCTATAACCGCAGCCCTTACGTTAAACATGATTCTCGGTACAAATTCAAATCTACGAGCAGCTGTAGATCTTTCTTTTTGCATTCCTGCTATCTATGGCTTGGCTTGCGGTGTCCTTGCTTCAACTGAAGCTTATGCGCATCAAGTCGCAACTATTGGTAAAGCTATCACTGGATCAGAGCCTTTTGTGCAGGCTGTCAAGAAAGATCCAGCATTCACAACACTTATTGCTACAAATGCAAGCCTTTTATTATATCTGTTTCTGGATAATGACTCATACCTGCTAACAGCTGCCAAGCTCTCCTATTGCTTCCCGTTTGTCCATGGTTTAGGTTGTGGCCTCCTAAGTTTTGCCGAAGGCTTTGCGAATCAAGTTGCATACGTGGGCTCTGGTATTAGCCAGGCAGCTTCCTTTGCATGCTCAAAGGCTAAAGCTCAAAAGATAGCTTAGTTCCTACGCTGATACCAAGTCTGGTCGCGTCACCTGCAGGCAGTTCGACCACATACAATGTGTCGGGTTTGGGTGAATAACGGGAAGTAGCCCCTTTTTTGTGGTAAGTTTTGGGAGAAAAATTGGGCACAATGTAGGTGACTCTTTTATCTGCATTCAACCATAAAACATCGATCGCAAAATTCATCCCCTTCATCCATACAGGATGGTAATGGGGAACGGTATATACAAATAGCATTCCTTGACCTTGGGGCAAGTCTTTTCGATCGCCTAATCCTTTCGTCTGTTTCATTTTTGTATCGGCTATTTCAGCCAATACCTCGCCTTTGGGCGCGATGATTCTTGTCGTCTGATAGGTAAGCTCAGCGCCATATGCGGAATGAATAATCACCAAAAACAGGGCGATTGTTTTCCATGCAATTTGTCTCATAAACCCAATCTTCGGTATACTTAGATATAAGTTCAACTGGGGTAATTCCATTCCCTTTGACATAATCCAGAAATATTATTATATCCAAGGTAGATGTGTTTAATATAAAGGAGAACAGATGATCCGTTTTGCAAAACTTTTAGCCTTCCTATTGGTGATCTTAGGAGCTCTTAACTGGGGTTTATGGGGACTGCTCAAATTTGATATCGTCGCTTGGGCGTTCCATGGAAACACTTCTCCGGCAAGCCGCATTATCTATGTAATCATCGGGCTAGCTGGGGTCATTGTCTTAAGTCGCTTGCCTCATGTCGTTAAACTAATTTCCCATTGGTATGGCAATAAGGACCATCAAACATGCCTTGCCTGCGGATCAACAGGGTGCAGCGGAAAAAGCTTGAACCCTATTATCAGACTTATTGTCTATCTATTGGTAGTCATTGGAGCTCTTAACTGGGGTCTTTGGGGACTCTTCCAATTTGATGTTGTTGCTTGGCTTTTCCATGGAAATACCGCATTCATCAGCAGAATCATCTACGGCATCATCGGTGTCGCGGGCATCATGAACTTACTCGGTCTTGGCTGCACCTATAGAGCAATTTCCAAGTAATGGGGTATTTTTATGAAGAATCGTGAGAAATTTGTCGCTGAAATGAAAAAGGCCTATACGACTAAGGGGGATGCGATCACCTTAGGCGCGGGAGTTTTGGATGAGGAATGCATCTCACAGGTGAAGGTCAGTATACCCCTAAAGACGCTCAATCGGCACGGGCTCATTAGCGGAGCCACGGGGACTGGCAAAACGTCGACCTTACAATCGATAGCAGAAGGTTTGTCTAACCAGGGGATTCCAGTCCTTCTGATGGACATCAAGGGCGACCTCAGCGGTATTGCCGAGCCGGGAGAAAAGAACAAGAAGATCGATGAGCGGATGAGCAAAATAGGAATCGCCTTCAAGCCGAAAGGTTATCCGGTCGAGTTCCTTTCGATGTCAGACGAAAAAGGGGTAAGAATGAGGGCTACCGTTTCTGAATTCGGCCCCATTCTTCTTTCAAAAATTCTAGGGCTCAACGATACGCAAGCAGGCGTAATGGCCATTATCTTCAAATACTGCGATGACAATAAACTTCCACTGCTGGATTTGAAAGATCTCAAGAAGGTTATGCAATACATCATCGATGAGGGAAAAGAGGAGATCCAAGAGCTATATGGAAAAATTTCGACGAGCACAACCGGCATTATCCTACGAAAAATCGTTGAGTTAGAGCAGCAGGGAGCAGGCGATTTTTTTGGTGAAAAGTCTTTTGAAGTAGACGATCTGTTAAGGAAAAAAGAGGGTCTAGGCTATATTTCGATCTTACGCTTGACCGACATCCAAGATAAACCTAATCTCTTTTCAACATTTATGCTTTCATTGCTAGGGGAGATTTATTCCTCATTCCCAGAAGAAGGGGATCCTGATCAACCCAAATTGGTGATCTTTATTGATGAGGCGCACCTACTCTTTGAAGAGGCATCCAAGGCTCTTTTAGATCAAATTGAATCGATTATTAAACTGATTCGCTCTAAAGGCGTAGGGATCTTTTTCTGCACACAGGATCCGACTGATGTCCCTTCGAAAATCTTGGGTCAGCTTGGCTTGAAAGTTCAACATTCACTGCGCGCCTTTACTGCAAAAGATCGCAAAGCGATCAAATTGGTCTCAGAAAATTACCCGACCTCGAAATACTATAATACAGCGGAAATGCTCACTTCTCTTGGGATTGGCGAGGCGTTTGTCACGGCTCTAAATGAAAAAGGTCA
>JAGVJV010000038.1 GCA_020050965.1 Parachlamydiales bacterium | reverse complement strand
TGGTCAAATGATTTATACTTTTTAAAAAAAGGAGTGACTGATGAAGCGACATGTAGGGATTTACCTTGCCGGCAGCATAAAAAAGGGGCACGAAAAAAGCGACGATACCTATTGGACAGATGAGCATATGGCCTTTCTCCGAAGTGCTTTGAGCGATTATGAGCTTACTTTCTTGAATCCGGCATTTCGCACAGACGACCTTTCGGATCAAAAATCGGTCTTTGGCCGCGATATGGTCCAAGTGTTCTCGAGCAATTTCGTCTTTGTCGACGCGCGCAATAGACGGGGACTTGGCGTCGGTGCAGAAATGATGTGGGCTAAGATCAATAGGATCCCAGTGCTCACTTGGGCGCCGCGAAATTCCCATTACCATAAAGATCAAACCACGATTTTGGGAAAGCCTGTGCAAAACTTTGTCCATCCCTTCGTAGAGGGCTTAAGCGATAAAATCGCCCTGAATCTTGAGGAAGGAGCCAAGTGGATACAGACAGTCCTCGCGAGCCCCAGGGTGGCGATTAAAGGGATTGAGGATATCGGCGAGGCGATGCAGTATTATAAGACCGGACAACTGCATAAAGACGCCCCCATGATGGAGATGATCAATTCAAGCAAAGAGCTAGAAATGCGGATGAACCGGCTCCTTCCACAAGTGGCCATTCGATGAGTTTTAAATATCCAATTCGCACACGTTATTCTGAAACGGGTCAGGATGGGATCATCCACCATTCGTCCTATGTGGTCTACTTGGAGATAGCGCGCATTGAATTTTTTAGAGCTCTCGGGCTCGATATAAATGATCTGGAGAGGGAGAAGAGGTATTGTCCTGTAGTTGATCTCTCACTGAAATACCTTAAGCCGCTTCGCTCTTTAGAGGATATTGATGTCGAAGTTTCTATCGGAGAATTTTCTAAGGTCATCTTTAGCCTAAATTATCGGATCTTGAAGGGAGAGACCTGTGTGGCAACCGGCATCGTTTCCCACTGCTTTTTAAACGAGTCTTTCAGACCAATCCCCATACCAGAGCCATTTCTTAATCAGATAAAACATCTTGCAAAAACCTCTCAGACTCATCCCAAGCCCTCTTAGCGGAAGCTGGGTTGTAGAGGATTCCAGAGTCGGGGTCATTTGCTGAAGGGTTGGCGAACGCATGGTATGAGTTGCCGTAGATGTGGGCTTGCCAATCAATTTTCGCCTCTTCCATCTCATGCATAAAAGCTTGGAGTTCCCGCACTGGAGAAATGGGGTCGTTGAAGCCATGCAGGATCAGCACCTTTGCAGAGATTAAGGAAGTTGGATAGTCTGGTAAGGGATCAAAATGACCATAGATAGAAATGGCTCCTTTCAATTCGCTGCAAGTTCTTGCGAGATCGAGCGTGCATAATCCTCCAAACCCAAATCCTAAAACAGCGATGCGCGAGCTATCAACATAGGGGAGGGCGCGCGCAGCATCAAAGCCTTGCCAGAGCCGTTTCTGTAATAGGGTGCGGTCATCGAGGAAAGGCTTCTTTAATGCGATATTTTCCTCTTTGGATTTTCCTAAAACCCCTTTGCCATACATATCTAGGGCAAATCCAACAAACCCGAGCTCAGCAATCCGTTTGGCTCTATCGCAGATGAAGTCGTCGCGACCGCGCCACGCATGGCAGAGGATGACGAGGGGATGCTTTTTTTCACTTGGATAGGCGGCAAAAGCTTCAAAGTTTTCGTAGGGGATCAGCGCTGTTTTCACTTCCTTATGTTAGCACTGCGGTTGGTCTGTTGTACAGAGAAGAGAGAATTTCCCATGGCAAGGTGACGAAGTAGATGATCCACTCGGCGATCTTGATGAAGAGACTCTTGATGTTGGCAATTGCAATTTCCCATTTAGACAGAAGGTGAACATAGAGGTTGTAGTACCAGAGTTCAGAGGACATTTTCTCTGGATGGGCGAGGCCTTTACTGATACGGTCTGCGAGTTTCGTGCCGCACAAGAATCCATTGTTTAAGCTGCGGAAGAAGGGAACGCCGAAGGCAGCATCGCCGACGAGGCAATAGATTTTATCTGCTGTCTTCACAAAGGAGCTGGCTGAATAGGTCCCCAGCGGGATGGCTGTCAGTTTCTCAGAGTTTGCGATCCGTATTTCCCCGAGCTTCCCTGCCCTTAAATCGAGCCGCTTTTGCACTTTTTTCTTAAGGGATGCAGGAAGCTGGTCAAGTGTATAGGGATTTTTAAAGGTAGCATCTTGGAGCGCTTCATATTCAGCTGGAGTGACGAAAAAACGTAGGGTGATCGGGGTATTTCCCTCATCGTTTGGCGAGGCGACATGTTCTTCGACTAGGGATGAGGTTTTACTTTTTTGAAACAGCGAGAGTTTTCGTCCTTCGCCCTTAACAAAATACTTCACTTCAACAACATGGTTGAGCTGTTTTCTAAGAGAACCGATCTCTTCGAAGATTTTTTCCCTGACATGGCTATGTGCACCATCTGCCCCAATCACAAGCTGAGCATCGAGCTTGCTGCAGTCTTCGATGAGGCTATTTTTTCTGATTTTTACCCCTACTTTTATGGCTAGTGCTTCTAGATCTTCTTCGATTTTCTTGGTCGAGATGGTGGAGCTTTTCCAAAAAATGCCGTGGGGTTTGGTGGCTAGGAATCCTTGGACGACTTCTTGGATTCTAGCGTCTTGAGGGATCCCTGATAGAGACCCGTGGCTGATGACGAGGGGATGGGTCCTCTGATAAAACGGATGCTTTTCATGGACCGTGATATCAGCATCAGGAGTGCGAATCTTTATTTGACTGGCTGTCCAAAGAGCAACTGGACCTGCGCCTACTATTGCAATTTTCATTTATTTATCCACATTAAATTAGTTAATTTTAATTCATTTATTAATAAAAAACAATATAAAAATTATTTTACTGTTGTAAAATCCGATCAGTCATATTTGGCAAAAAGTGTAGCGTAAAATTGTTTTTTAGAGCAAAATCAAAAGTTCCACACAAGGGGTTAGTTTATGAAATTCGTTATCGCACTACTTTTAATTATCTCTACTCTTTCTGCAGAGGTGAAAATCCTGGCTATCTCGGGGAGCACTCGCAAGGGCTCTTACAATAAAAAGCTAGTGAGACTTGCCGCTGAAATCGCCACAGAAAAGGGGGCGACAGTGACGGTGATCGATCTAAAGGACTATCCGATGCCCTTTTATGATGGCGATTTAGAAGGGGAAATCGGACTTCCTGAAAATGCCAAAATCCTCAGAGCAAAAATGATCGAAAGCGACGGAGTGATTATGTCCACGCCCGAATACAATGGCTCGGTCTCGGGGGTGCTCAAGAATACCATCGACTGGCTCTCAAGATCGGATGGGAAATTTAACTTAGATGCGTTCAAGGATAAGCCTTTTGCTCTCATGAGTACCTCTGTCGGGAAAAGGGGTGGACAGTCCGCTTTAGAACATCTTGCCTATGTGATTGGACATATCGAGGGGAGAGTGATCCCTACCATGGTTTCCGTTCCAAATGGGCATACCGCATTTGATGAAAAGGGCCGTTTAAAAGATGCTGCTAAGGCAAAAGAGCTGGACAAAGAGATCGACGAGCTGATTAATACCACGCGCCGTCAAAAATTGTGAATTTGGACCCACGCGAAAGCTCTCGCGATTCGATTGTTTTTCCGAGGGTAGTATCTAGTTAATACAACCCTCGGAAAAACAATCGAATCCCGAGGCTTTGGCGCGGTCCAAATCCACAATTTTGGACGGCGCGGGGTATAAACAAGCAAAGAAAAAATGAAATACTGGAAACTCTTATTTCTACTCTTCAGTGCCTCTCTTTTTTCCGATCCCTTTCTCGGAGAGGAGATCGATCGAAACTTGGAAGTAGTGTATAGCTATTACAGAGATGACTGGACAGTGGGCCTAGGCGATGGTTCGGCGTGGAAGCTCTTGCCCCTAAAAGAAAAAAGGCAAAAGAACTGGCTTGAGTGGTGGAATCAGACCGAACCGAAGGAGTGGAAACTCCCTGACGAGTTCTTCTTTGATCCGCGCGATTGGAGGGGGAAATATACCGTTCAAGTACACCTGGCGAGAGATTCGATCGCTTCTGGTTTCGACTACATCTTAATCAATGAGAACACGCAGCAGAAGGTCTTCGCCAAATTTATTCCACATGGGTCCGACATTATCCCTAAGATCGATTACGTACAGAGGATCACGGCAAATGTAGGGTCTATAACCTCTTCTATTTTGGCCTCCTATATTTTGACAGACAAGGTCGTAGTTCTAGAGAACAAATCGATCTGGAAACTTTTTCCTATAGATGCAAATCAACGCTCATTTTCAGAGTGGTGGAATGGGATCGAGATCGATCAACCTGACGACATCTTTGTTTACGAGTTTACCGATTGGAAGATCAGCGACAAAATATCTATTTATCAGGCCCACTTTGACGACACTAAGCTCAGTGAAAAATACAAGGCAAAGGCGGCCCACTGCGAGATCTATCTTCTAGAGAATAAAACCAGAAAGAAATTTGCCTATGCCTGGGAAATGCCGCTTGGAGATTTACTCGAGTCTCTCAATCAAAATGGCTGGTCCCAATGGCAAACCGGATACTCTGAAGGCTATTTTCAAGGGTATTATCATGGCCAATCGGCCTGCCCGCCATGTCACCCTTGGGAGCATTAGAGGGAAATGTAAAACTCAGGATCAGCCGGTTTTCTGGTAACTTGGTTATAGAAAATCTATGATTAAAAACCGAGTGAACATCATCCACTCAGTTTTCTTTAAGAGGAGCGCTTAGAAATCGAATTGGGCTTTCACAGACAGGCCTTGGTAGTAAAATTCTTTATAAGTGT
>JAGVJV010000200.1 GCA_020050965.1 Parachlamydiales bacterium | reverse complement strand
GTCCTTTTCGCCCATGCGGATGATCCGATTTTCGGGCATATACTTTTTCCAAAGCTCAAACGCCTCATCATCCTTTTCAAAGACCGTGATCCAGAGATAAGCGGGATCAAATTGGAAGACCTTGTCCGTCACTTCCCAAGCGAGGTCGATCGCCTCTTTTTTGAAGTAATCGCCAAAAGAGAAATTGCCGAGCATTTCGAAAAAAGTGAGGTGCCTGGATGTGTGGCCCACGTTGTCGAGGTCGTTGTGCTTTCCCCCGACTCGAATACACTTTTGCGAAGTGGCAGCCCGCTTATAATCCCTCTTGCTGCTTCCTAAGAAGACATCTTTGAATTGGTTCATCCCCGCATTGGTGAAAAGAAGAGTGGGATCCTCATGGGGAACGACGGGAGAAGAGGGGACAACAGCATGCCCTTTGCTCTTGAAGTAATTTAAAAAATTTCGGCGGATTTCCTGTGATAGCATAGCGTTTAATTTTAATGACTAACCAATTTCCTTGCAAGATTTTGCTTAAGGAGTGACAATAGAAAATTTCTAAAATTAGAGGTCGAAATGAACGATGATGTCAAAAAGCAGCTGAGCAAAATTGCTAATACTGTCCGCCAATTGTCGATGGAAGCGGTCCAAAAAGCCGACTCTGGACACCCAGGCCTTCCCATGGGCTGCGCTGAGTTTGCCGCCTATTTTTGGGGGCTGGAACTCCGGCACAATCCAAAAAACCCCAAGTGGCTAGGTCGCGACCGGTTCGTTCTTTCGGCGGGACATGGCTCGATGATGCTTTATTCTATGCTCCACCTTTCTGGCTATCACCTGACTATGGACGACATCAAACAATTTAGACAGCTCCATTCGAAAACCCCCGGTCACCCTGAATACCATATCACCGAAGGGGTAGAGGCAACTACAGGACCGCTTGGTCAAGGGGTCGGAAATGCAGTCGGACAGGCGCTCGGATTGAAATTGCTAGGGGCGAAATTTAACTCATCCGATTTCACCCTCTTCAATAATAAAGTTTTTTGTTTGGCTGGAGATGGATGCATCATGGAAGGGATTTCCTCTGAAGCCTCTTCCCTTGCGGGGCACCTGCAGCTCGACAACTTAATTCTCATCTATGACTCAAATAAAATTTGCCTAGATGGAAACCTCTCTGAGTGCTGTTCTGAGGATACTAAAAAGCGCTATGAGGCCTACGGCTGGGAAACCTACGAAATCGACGGCTACGATTTTGACCAGATGGAAAAGACCTTCAATCATCTGCGCGCCCACCAGAAACGACCTGCTTTTGTCGTCATGCACACCATCATCGGGAAAGGCTCTCCCCATAAAGCCGGCTCCAGCAAAGCCCACGGCTCTCCACTCGGCGTCGAAGAGGTCGAAGAGGTGAAAAAACTGCTTGGCCTGCCCGAAGAGAATTTCCTCGTGCCCCGCTCGATCTACACCTTCTTTGAACAGCGGCTCGAAAAGTGCCAGGAGATGGAGCAAAAGTGGAAAGAGCTCTACCGCCGCTTTGCCGAGCTCAAACCCGAGCTGGAAAAAGAATTTTCGACCATGGTGGAGAAAAGACTCCCGGCCGATCTCGAACAAAAACTGCAGGCGATCAAGATCAAGAGCCCCATTGCAGGTAGATCGGCGTCGCAAGATGTGCTGGGTGCACTCGCTGATATGCTTCCCTATTTGATCGGCGGTTCAGCCGACCTCTCAGGCTCAGACCGAACCATGATGACCAAATACCCGCTCGTCTCCCCAGGCAATTTCTCGGGGCGCAATATCAAGTATGGCGTGCGCGAATTTGCGATGGCAGCAGCGGCGACCGGGCTTTCTCAGACCAATATGATTGTTCCCTTTGTCGGCACCTTCCTCACTTTCTCCGACTACATGCGCAATGCCATCCGCCTGGCTGCTCTTTCAGAAGTTCATGTGATCTATCAGTTCACCCACGATTCGATTTTCCTCGGTGAAGATGGACCAACCCACCAGCCTGTCGAACATTACGCAGCCCTGAGAACTATACCCAACTTACAGGTGATCCGCCCAGCCGATGCCAACGAAGTGAAAATGGCTTGGATTGCAGCTCTCCGCTACCGCGGACCGACAGCCCTTCTATTGTCTCGGCAAAATCTACCTACACTAGAAGAGACAAACGTATCCTACGATCAAGGGATGGGCAAAGGAGCGTATATCATCAAAAAAGAGAAGTCGAAACCCGATTTCTGCCTCATTGCGACAGGATCAGAAGTTTCCCTTGCAATGGATGTGGCTGCAGCGCTGCAAAAGAGAGATAAATCGGTCCGAGTCGTCTCCATGCCCTGCTGGAAACTCTTCGAAGAACAGAGCGATGCCTATAAAAATGACGTGCTCGGCGGCGATCTCGGCAAGCGAGTGAGCATCGAGGCTGGCGTTTCATTTGGATGGAGTAAATGGATCGGGCCATTCGGCATTTCGATCGCCATCGATACATTTGGCGCATCGGCCCCCATGAGTGATCTACAGGCCGAATTCGGATTTAATGTGGATGCAATCCTAAACCGATTGCTTGGTTAAATATTAACAGGATATGCTGCGCAGCATATCCTGTTATTTAATTTACTAAACTAATCCCTGCCAACAGCCAGCTTTTGATTGCATCGGTGAGGCGTGTCAGATGATCGGGCATATGGCAGACATTTAGCGCGAGTTTAATCCTATTATTTTCCGTATTCACCAGAATCTGTTCCTGCAATAAATAGGACTTTAGCCGCTCGCACTCATCTTCACTTTTCATCTCGATTGATACCAGGGGAGTATTAAACTTAGGCAATGTAAAGCCCATCTCTCGCAGAGTTTGCTTTAACCAATGGGACCGCTGCTCCAGTTGTTTCCGTTCTCCTTCCATTTGGGGAATAAGATCAAGAGAGGCCTCAATGGCTCCGATAATGGGGGGTGAGAGGAGGGCGTTCTTCTTGATCAGATAATCGCGGATTGTCTGCTTACAGGCGATATAACCTCCATAAGCACCACAGGCTTTCCCAAAAGAACCCGAGATAATATCGACCTCAGGTAAATGAGCGCATAACCCCATCCCATCAATGCCAGAGATTCCAAAAGCATGGGAATCATCGACATAAAGCAGCGCCTGAAAATGGTCGGCAATTTCTGTAAGCTGCGGCAGATCGGTGATCGACCCATCGTGACTAAAAACAGATTCTGTGACGATAATTTTATCTGCGGCGCGATCTAACAACCTCTCCAATTGCTCAAGATTAGAGTAACGGACGACCCGCGCTTTGCTAGCTTCTGCGCCAGTCATTAGGCTTGGATGGCACTTCTCATCAATAAAAATAGTCGCGCCCGTATGCCCAATTGCGCTTAAAGTGGTGAAATTAGCCTCAGATCTTGAAGAGAAAAAAAGGGCAGATTCCCTGCGGAGTAAATCGGACAATTTTTTCTCAAGGTCCTGTTGGCAAGTCAGATAGAAGTCGGCCACTTGGGAAAAGGGATAAATTCCATGTTGGAGCACATACTTAATCGCATTTTTTTTGACAGTAGGGTTGTCGGTGAGCGCTAAATGGTCAAAGCAGCAAAAGGTGAGCAGCTTCTGATCTTCATGAAGGATAAAAGCCCCATTAATCGGAGTCATCGCCATTAAACTCCTCAAAGGACTTTCAGTGTAAGCTGCATATTTCTTATTCATCGGACAAGCCCAAAATTGTGCCTTTGGGGAGATTTTATTTGCAACTTTTTATTTCCAGGAAGATACTCTATGCCCAACAGTTTTTAGCAGGAGGGATGGCCTTGATAAGTCTACGCAAAACCCCAGAGCCCGGTTTAATCCGCAGCTTTTCCATGCTAGTTGTCGAAGATGAGTTAGTTTCTGAAATCCTCATTCGAAAAGAATGCAATCCCCTATTAAGTAAAACTGAATTTAAAACTAAAATGGTCTTCGAAAAGACATGTGATGCTGGATGGGCTCTTGTTGAAACTCAGCGCTTTGATTTTTATGTGATCGATTGGCTTACACCTGGGACTTTGAAGGGTCCGGAGTTGTGCCTAAAGATTTTGGGAAAATATCCCGAAGCCAAAATTGTCTTTTATACGAGCGAACAAGAAGATCGAATTGATAGTACCGGACTATGTGGAAGAGTCATAGTGATTCATAAAGATCCAAAACAACTCAGCGCAGCTTTGGAAGACCGGCTAAAAGAATTCAAAGAGGCCCCTTACCAACGGAAGAATTCTGCGAATGCAAACAAAGAATAATAAATCCTAAAGCATCTCGAAAAGACTACTTCACAATTAGAGGATGAGTCTCCTCAGTGATCTGATCTCCGAAGCCGTAGCCCATCCGTTTTAGTTGATGGGTATAGGGGTCGCTTTCTAAAAGTCGATAGCGAGCCTTATCGGTAGCAAAGACCACCAAAAGATAAGGATCTTGGATCGCACCAAAATCGATAGGAAACTGAGCGCTATAAAACGTTGTCACTCCCGTCTGCAGATCGATGATGCATCCCCCGCAAGTTTCGGTCATTGAAGTGATCTGCTCAATGGGGATCACCCCTTCAGATACTGCCCCATATTGAGTAAAAGAGATCCGCAACCTTTTTTTCTCAAATAAGCCAGCAGCTAGTTGCCCCAGCCTCGAAGTATGTAGATCACTTAGTAGAGTAGGGTGGTCTCGATGCAAATCTCTACCAGTCTTTGTGACCGTGCGTGCTTGGTCGAGCAGGGCTTTTAGACTGACAATCTCAATACTAGAATAGAGATCCTCGAAGGTGATCTGCCCTTCCTTCCGGAAGAAATTGAGATGAGATGAAGTGATCGTGTAGCGCATAGCAACTCATTATAGATGAAATTCTTGTATTTTGAGAAGAAATAGCCTATTTTTATGTGAATGAACCCTTTAGAAGCCCTCTTAAGCCATGCACCCGAGATAGAAGACAGTCTAGGATACAGCTTTTCTAAAAAAGAATATCTGATTTTGCCTTTTGTCCACCGCTCTTTTTTTAATGAAAACAGGGAGCTCGTGACCGAACACAACGAAAGGCTCGAATTTTTGGGTGATTCTGTCCTTGGCCTCATTATCTCGAGTTACCTGTACAACCACTTGCCAACCGAGTCGGAAGGGCATCTTTCTCACTTGCGGGCCCATCTGGTTGGCGCAGAGTCATGCGTAAAGTACATTCGGCAGCTTGGACTAGAGCAATATCTGATGCTGGGTAAAGGGGAGGCGGTCAATGTAGGGCGAGGACGCGAGCGGATTTTAGCCGATCTGCTCGAAGCAATTATCGGAGCGATCTATCTTGATGGGGGAATAGAAGCCGCGCAGAAATTTGTTTTGAGCCATTTTTCATCCTTTATCGACGAAGCAATGGCGACCCCTCTGCGCAACTGGAAGGCGGAACTACAGGACTATTCGCAGAAAAAGTTCCAAAAACCGCCCGAGTACCGAATACTTTCAGAAGAAGGCCCTGCACATAGCAAGACTTTTCTGGTCGCCGTGGTGATCGAGGGTATCGAGGTTGGCCAGGGAGAGGGGGCATCAAAAAAACAGGCTGAGCAATCAGCTGCAGAAGATGCCTTGAGTCGGATGGAGAAAGAGGAGAGCGATGAGCAAAACTAAAACGATCTGGTGCTGCACCGAATGCGGCCACAGCCAGAGCAAGTGGACAGGCAGCTGCAGCATGTGCGCGAAGTGGAACACCTTTGTCGAAGAGGTAGAGCTTGAGAACAAAGGGCGTCGATTTGAATCTGCTTTGGAAAAGACGGCCCAGCCCATGCGCATCTCTGAAGTGAAAAATGTCTCCTTCAAACGGATACTCACTGGTTTTGGAGAATTCGACCGACTTATGGGGGGAGGAATTGTCTCAGGTTCGCTCACGCTTGTCGGCGGAGATCCAGGGATTGGAAAATCGACCCTCATGCTCCAAGTCTCGCAATGTCTTGCCGCGCAAGGACTCATCGTTCTCTATGTCTGCGGCGAGGAATCGGTTGAGCAGACTTCCATGCGGGCCCAACGCCTCAATATCTCCAGCGAGCAGCTTTACCTCCTTTCAGAGACCAATTTCTCCCACATCAAGCACCACATCGATCAGCTTAAACCTGATGTACTGATCGTCGATTCGATCCAAATTCTCTACAAGCAGGATATTCCTTCAGCGCCTGGCAGCGTCACCCAAGTGCGCGAGCTGGCCACCGAGTTCATGCATATCTCCAAAGGGATGGGCATCTCAACGTTTATGATTGGACATGTGACCAAATCTGGAGAGATCGCCGGCCCACGCGTACTAGAGCATATCGTCGATACCGTGCTCGATTTTGATGGCGACCAGCAGCATGGCTACCGGATGCTCCGTGGGATTAAGAACCGCTTTGGACCCACCGATGACATCGCTATTTTTCAGATGGGGCTAAATGGCCTTTCTGAAGTGACTAATCCGTCTCTAATCTTTCTCGAGGAGAGAGGCAAAAAAACCACCGGTTCAGCCATCGTCCCGACCATCGAAGGCTCTCGTGCATTCTTAGTTGAAATGCAAGCGCTTGTCGCCGCATCGGGTTTCTCCAATCCGACCCGCAAATCGACCGGCCTCAATCCCAATCGCCTTTCCCTTCTCCTAGCCGTACTCGAAAAACGGATGGGCTTTCAGCTGCACAACAAAGATGTGTTTGTCTCGATTGCTGGCGGCTTAAAAATCGCTGAACCGGCCATCGACTTAGGGGTGATCATGGCGATCAGCTCCTCCTTCAGCAACCGTGTACTCGATCCAAAAGTAGCCATCATCGGCGAGGTGGGCCTGGGTGGCGAAGTGCGCAGCGTTCCACGCATCGAAAGTAGGCTCAAAGAGACAATCAACATGGGCT
>JAGVJV010000100.1 GCA_020050965.1 Parachlamydiales bacterium | reverse complement strand
TTTCTATGATCCGATCCGAAAAGTGATCGCCAATGTACATAGTGGGTGGCGGGGAAGTGTCCAAAATATCTATTCCAAGACCGTCCAATACTTGAAAGAGCGCTACCAGTGCGATCCAGCCAATCTTTTAGTGGGCATCGGACCGAGCCTAGGTCCAAATCGAGCAGAATTCATCAACCACAAGGTCGAACTCCCGTCCACATTCCTCCCTTTTCAGTTTAAGGAAAATTATTTTGACTTCTGGGAAATTTCCAAGATGCAGCTCAGCGATGCCGGGATCTGCAAAGAGCATATCGAAATCGCGGGAATCTGTACATATTCTGAAGAAAACGATTTTTTTTCGCACAGAAGAGACAAAAAAACAGGGAGAAATGGTACAGTGGTTGCCTTAAAACAGTAAAAACAGTATCTACTAAATTAATCATAGGAACGGCTGTGCAATCAAAAAAAATTCTCATTCTCTCCTGTCTAGGAGGCTATGGACATATCGCTGCGACAAACACGCTAAAAGAGCTTTTAGGCGGGGAATATGAGATCGACACTATTTATCCAATCAAGGAATTGCGCATTTTTGGTATCCCGACTGGAGAATCCTTCTATAATTACACGCTCGCGAGGAACTGGACAAAGTTTATTAACTGGTATGTCAAAAAGCTTTCCTTCCCTATTTTCGCTCAGAGAGAACAAAAATCGATTGGACAGATTGAAAGACATATCGAAGAAAAACGGCCCGATCTTATCATATCCGTCCTCCCCTTTGTCAATTATCCCGCCTCAGAAGCAGCTCGCAAGCATGGAATTCCGTTCCTTCTCGTCACAACGGACAACGATCTTTATAATTGGGTCTTTGCCATCGACAAGATGAAACACGAAAATTTCAAAGTGACCATAGGAGCTGATCTGCCAAAATCTAAGCAGATGCTCCTTAAATCGGCTGTTCCAGAGTCGGCGATTGAAACAACGGGCTTTCCCTTGAGACCTAGCTTCTTTAAGCCCCGAGAAAAAGCAGAGCTGAGGAGAGAAAACGGGATCCCTCTCGATAAGAAGGTAGTTTTGGTCATCATGGGTGGCGTTGGCGGCCGATGTGCATACAAGTATGCTCAAACCCTGATGCAAAGCCAGCTAGGCATCCACTTGATCGTCTGTGCAGGGCGCAATAAAAAATTATTTAAGAAACTAAAAAGACTAGAATCGGCAAATGGCAACACCATCACAGCGATGCCCTTCACCGAAAAAATGCATGACCTGTTTGCACTCTCTGATCTGGTCATTACTAAACCAGGTCCAGGGACAATCAATGAAATCCTCACGATGAAAATCCCCCTTCTGGTTGATCAGACGAGGACCCCGCTCTTTTGGGAAACCGTCAATATAGACTGGGTGCTTGGTTTGAAAGTGGGAGCAGCTGTCAAGTCGCTACATGAGCTTCCCGAGCTGGTTCACAACTTCCTTTTCGATGAAAAAACATGCGCAGAAGTCGCGAAGAGATTTGCTCAACTTCCTAAGAATCAATTTGCTAGCCGCATTGGACCCTTGATCGAAGAAATGTGCAGCGGTTCGCAAATCTTACAAACTTCTTCATTGTAAAAAATGTCTTACTTTTGTAAGCTTCTCGCCATGTTTTTGGAAAAGTTCCTTATCTGGGTTATGGCTATGATCGCACCGTTTGGTTCTTGGGAATCTCCCATTACCACAGACTTAATCGTTTCTGGATCAATCTCTTTCAATGAAATGCAGGCCGATGACGAGGCGCTTTATTGGACTGAGTCCCACCCCAAAGAAAAAGGGCGCGCTGTCCTGATCCGCTATGATGGCAACGAGACTTCCCTTGCTCCAGAAACCAATATTCGCAGCCGAGTGCATGAATATGGGGGAGGAGCCTTCTGCCTTTCTGGCGGAAAAGTCATCTACTCCAATGATGCCGATAGGCAGCTCTATACCCTAGAGAACGGAAAACCAAAACGATTGACAGATGCCCCCAATAGCCGCTTTGCCGATGGGTGTGGCACCATTTGGGTCTGTGAAGAGCATGGCAAAGAGGTGAAAAACTCACTGGTACAGGTCGATGAAAAAGGGATTCATGAGCTGGCAGAGGGCCATGACTTTTATAGCTCTCCCCGGCTTAGCCCCGATGGGAAGAAATTGGCTTTCATTACCTGGGATTTCCCCTATATGCAGTGGGATAGCTCGACACTCTGGCTGGCCGATCTTGGCGAAGATGGCAAGTTGCACAATCTCCAATCCATCTGCAGTGGCGCAGATCAATCCGTTTGCCAAGTGCAATGGTCTCCCGACGGAGTGCTCTATTTTATCTCCGATCGAACCGGATTTTGGAATATCTACCGATACCAAAATGGCAGGATCGAAAATCTCTGTGAAGTTGATGCTGAGTTTGGAGTGCCTGCATGGGTCTTTGGGCGTCCTACTTATACCTTTCTCCCAGACGGAAGAATTGTTTGTATGTACGCGATCCAAGGCATCGATCATTTGGGCCTCCTCGATCCAAAAACAAAACATCTGACCGATCTCAAGCAGCCTTTCACATCGATCCACAATCTGGTCACCTACCTGGGCAAAGTCTACTTTTTCGGCGCGAGTCCCACCAAGCCAACTTCCATCATTTGCTATGATCCGAAGACCAATAAGTGCGAAACGATCAAGCAGAGCTCTTCTTTACCACTCACAGAAGATTGGGTCTCCACTCCAGAAGTGATCGAATATCCTACGCAAGATGGGAAGACCGGATATGCATTCTATTATCCACCCAAAAATCCCAATTTTCGTGCTCCCAATGGTGAGAAGCCGCCCCTGATTGTCAAAGTGCACGGCGGCCCAACTGCCCGTACATATGCTCAGCTCTCCCTGGAAACCCAATATTGGACCACGAGAGGATTTGCCTTAGTAGATGTCAATTATGGGGGCAGCACTGGGTACGGCCGAGAATACTTTAAACGACTTGAGAAAAATTGGGGCATTGTCGATGTGGAAGATTGCATCAGCGCTGCCAAACTGCTAGTTGAAAAAGGGCTCGCTGATCCAGATAGGCTTCTCATTCGTGGAGGAAGCGCCGGAGGGTATACCACTCTTGCCGCTCTCGCTTTTCACGATTTCTTCGCCGGCGGAACGAGCTACTATGGAATCAGCGATTTAGAGTTGCTCTATGAAGAAACTCATAAATTTGAGGCACTTTATAATGATATCCTAATTGGGCCCTATGATAAGGCTAGGGAGCAGATTCTGGCTCGTTCTCCAATCAATTCAATCGACAATATCCACGTCCCGGTCCTGCTGCTTCAAGGCGCAGACGACAAAATCGTGCTCCCTAATCAGTCTGAAAGGATTTACGAGGCCCTCAAAAGAAAAGGGGTGCCTGTCGGCATTATTGTCTTCGAAGGGGAAGGGCACGGCTTTAGGCAAGCTTCCAATATCAAGCGGGCGCTAGATGCAGAGCTTTATTTTTACACACAAATTTTAGGGATCGAGTTGCCAGTGCCTTTTGCAGAGCCTCCAGTAGAAATCTCAGGTCTTTAAAATTGAGGTAAAGCTTTAGCAGCCTTATCGATTCCGGCCCACGGGTTTTTCTTCAGCCGCTGATCGATATTCCGAATATTAAAGCTTGTCGACTTGAGTTTCGGATCCTCGAGCTCTTTCCAAAAAAGAGGCGTTGCAACGGGAGCCCCTTCTTTGGGCCGCACCGCATAGGGCGCCATCACCGTCTGCCCCTTGGCATTCCGAACCACATCGATATAGATCCGACCGCCTCTCTTCGCAATCCTCGATTCCAAAGTGTATTTCTTCGGCTCAGCTTCCACCATCTTTTCGGCAATAGATCTCGCAAATGCCCGCACTTCATTGAAATGACGTGTGCGTTTAATTGGCACTACCACATGAAGTCCTTTCGAGCCAGTGGTGGTCACAAACGTCTTCAGCCCATACTCCTTCTCCAGCACCTCTTTGAGCTTAAGGGCTGCCTTTACAACGACGCCAAAGCCCTTTTTCGGCGGCGGGTCGAGGTCGAAGATCATCCGGTCAGGAAAATCGGGTTTATCGATCTTTGAGAGCCAAATGTGGGGAGTGATGCAATCTTGATTCGCCAGCCACAGTAGGGTCGATTTGTCGTTGCACAGGACCATATGGATCGCATCTCTTTCTTCGCGCGCCACTTTCTCCGTCTTGACCCACTGCGGCATTCCCTGAGGAGCATTTTTTTGAAAAAATCCCTCGCCCTTGATCCCTTGAGGATAGCGCAGTTGCGAAATAGGCCGGTTTTTGATCAGCGGCAGCATCAGCCTCGCAACCTTGCCATAATAGTCAAACAGCTCTTGCTTGGTGATTTTGCCTTTTGGGAACATCACCTTATCTGGATGGGACAATTTCACCGTTTTCATGCCGCCCTCTCTCGCACTACGCTCTTTGCAGCCTTATCTTTTCTCAGGCCTAAAAAGCGAGGGTGGCGCAGTTTCCCCTCATTTGTCCATTCGGTAAACCCTACTTCACATACGAGTGTTGGCCGCACAAAATGGGCTCCCTTAACCTCTTCAACAAAAGGGGATTTTTTTCGCTCCAATCGTCTTAATTGCGCTCCCAATGACTCAAGCAATTTCGTATTAAATCCAGTGCCGACTTTTCCTGCATAATGGAACTTGCCTCGTTCATAGTATCCTACCAAAAGAGCCCCAAAACCCTCTCTAGAACCTCGTGGATCTGTATAACCGCCGATGACCAACTCTTGCCCTTTCTTGCATTTGAATTTGAGCCAGTCTCGGGTCCGCTTGCTCAAATAGGTAGAAGCTGCTCGCTTTGCAATCGCCCCCTCGAATCCTCCCTTACACATCTTTTGATAGAAAGCTTCGCCCTTTGTTTTCACATGAGGAGTGTAGTGAATAGGTCCGCCAAAGGAAAATACCTCTTTCAGCTTCTTCTTCCGCTCAAGCAACGGCAATTTAAGCAGCTCTTTTCCATCCCAAAACAAGAGGTCAAATACATAAAAATGGATAGGGATTTTTTTTTGCATCCTATTCTGCAGTTTGACAAAGCTGGTCACCCGCCCAGCAAAGGCCGCAATTTCTCCATCGACCACAAAGTCTTTGCTTTTCTTTTTTTCTAATGACTCTACGATTTCTGGAAAATCTTCATTCAGAGATTTATGATTGCGC
>JAGVJV010000245.1 GCA_020050965.1 Parachlamydiales bacterium | reverse complement strand
GGAATAATCACCGCGATTGAGCGCAATAGCCATCGAGGCAAAGGCTTCATCCTCCCCGGTTTCATCGATGCCCACATCCACATCGAGAGTTCTCTGCTGCCCCCCACCGAATTTGCCCGCATGGCGGTTCGGCATGGGACAGTTAGCACCGTTTCCGATCCTAAATTGATTGCAAACGTCGTCGGCATGTCGGGTGTAGAGTATATGCTTATCGATGGCCGGAAAGCCCCCTTAAAATTTTTCTTCGGAGCACCTTCTAATTTAAGCGCCCCCGAAGTGCGAGAGCTCCTGCAGAGACCAGAGATTCGCTATTTAGGCGAATCGCGCGACCTCGCCAAAATTCAGATCGCGAAAGAATGCAAAAAGCCGATCGACGGTTACGCTGAAGGTCTTTTTGGCGAAGAACTAAAAAAATATTGCCGTGAAGGGGTCTCGACTGACTACTCGAGCACCACCCTTTCAGAGGCGCGCGAACGAAGGGCTGCCGGAATGAAAATTCTAGTGCGAGAAGGGTCGATTGAAAAAAATCTGACTGCCCTCTTTCCCCTTTTGCAAGAAGATCCCGAGAATTGCATGTTTTGCACCGATCATTTGCTCCCCGATCACCTCCTGCTCGGACATATCAACCTGCTCGTCAAACGGGCTGTGCAGAAAGGGATGGACCCCTTCGCCGCGATTAGATGCGCGACAAAAATCCCCGCACAGCATTACGGACTCGATGTGGGTCTTCTCCGTATAGGGGATCCGGCAGATTTCATCATCGTCGAAGATCTGGAGTCCTTCCGCGTACTAGAAACCTATATCGATGGGGAGTGCATTTTTTTTAAAACACCCCTCTTTCCCCATCTTGAAGCGCAACCGCTCAACCATTCTAAGGTCAAGACCCACAAAATTGAAAATTTCGGACTAAAAAAAGGGGCAATCGCCTCATCCGTCACCTGCGATCCCCAATCGATCGCCGCAGTTGGCGAGCAAGAGGAAGACATTCGCAATGCTGTCGATGCGGTGCTGCAGAAAAAAGGGGGCATTAGCCTATCCTACCGAGGCATTACCGAAACCCTCCCTCTCCCTATCGGGGGCCTCATGTCGACAATGGAAGGGGAAGCAGTGGCAAGACGCTACAGTGATCTCGATCAAATTGCCAGAAGCTTTGGAACTAATATCACCCTTACACTATTATTGGATAAGATATGCTTAAATTCTCGGAACATAATCGGAAATGGTGGATCCTAGTCGCAATGACTAGCTGCGTCTCGATGATCTTTATCGACATCAGCGTCCTACCCGTTACACTACCCACTTTGCAGAGGACACTTGGCATAACAGAGCTCGGCTTGCAGTGGATCGTCAACGCCTATACCCTCGTCTTGTCCGTTTTCGTCATGGCAGCCGGCAGATGCGGCGATCGCTTTGGCCATCGCAGAGTATTTTGCTGGGGACTACTCTTTTTTTCCCTTGGCTCGACTCTATGCGGAATGAGCTATCACGAATGGTGGTTCATCATGGCCCGGATTATTCAAGGGATCGGGGGCGCAATGCTCGTCCCCACCTCCTCGGCGATCATGTTCGCCACCTTCCCACCGCATCAGCGGGGCAAAGCCATCGGCCTTTATGTCAGCATCGGTTCGATTTTCCTAGCCTTAGGCCCTGCAATCGGTGGATTTTTCACCGAGTATTTGACCTGGCGCTATGTCTTTTGGATCAACATCCCGATCGCGATCATTGGCTATTTGCTGACCCTGCTCGTCGTGCCTAAGAGCCGAGGTCACCTGCGCCCCTTCGACTTCCTTGGCTTCATCACCTCGACACTCGGAATCACCTCCATAATCGTCGCTATCATGGAAGCAAAAAAATGGGGATGGACCTCCCCTATAACGATTGGAATGATCGGGTTTGGTGTCTTTCTGATTTTTCTACTTCTCATTATCGACAGAAAAGTCCATGATCCCTACATTGACTTTTCCCTCTTCAAACTGCGCAATTTTTCAGGGCCTGTCTGCGCTATTTTTGCCACCCAGTTTCTGATCATGGGGGGTGTCTTTTGGGCCATCTATTTTCAGACCTCCTACGGTTATTCACCTGCTACAGCCGGTATGATCACATTAGTAGCGAATGTCCCCGTTCTTGTAGCTGCTCCTTTTGGAGGACATCTCTTGGATAAACACGGGCCCAAAATTCCCATTACGATCGGATTCACGCTAGTGATCCTCTCCCTCTTTTGGTATTTGCAAAATATCCATGACCCCAACCTTGCGATTCTTCTTTCGGTCATCATCCCGTTTGGATTTGGTGTTCCCCTGATTTTCACCCCTAGTTTCACAACAGCCTTAGGCGAAGTGGCTCCAGAAAAGCGGGGACTAGCCTCAGGGACAATGACTATGCTTCGTCATCTGGGAGCAACCTTAGGAATGGCGATCATGGGTTCGGTCTTCATCACCGCTAAGGACGGATTTTGGGCAATCAATTGCCTCGCGATGATCGTAGGGATCATCGGCCTTATCCTATCCTTTACAATCATCACAAGGAAAAAGCAGCCGAACATTGAAATTTGAGCATCTCCTTGGTTATCGGATGCTCTAGAACAAGCTTTTTGTGATGGAGAGGTAGTTGAGTATAATCCTTTGCGCTCCCATATTTTCGATCGCCCAAAATCGGGTGACCGATTGCCGCAAACTGAGCCCTAATCTGATGATACCGCCCTGTCTCCAGATCAATTTCTACCAGCGAGCGGTCCCCTTCCACTTTTAATCTCCGATAACGGAGCACCGCCTTTTTTCCCGTCGGGTCGATATAGGCCTTGAAATCACCATGGACCAGGTAATGCTCCAAAACCCCTTCTTCAGGAACGATCCCTTCTACAATTGCCACATACGTTTTCGACATCTTTCGATCGCGCATCGCCTCATTTAAACGGGTCAGCGCCTTGCTCGTCCGGGCAAACAGCACAATTCCACTGACCGGGCGATCGAGACGATGGATCGGCTCTAAAAACGCATTGCCCGGCTTGTTAAAGCGCTCCTTGACCCAAACCCTAGCCTCATCACGAAAATGGGGCTCTGTTGAAATGCCGGCCGGTTTGTTTAAGATAAGGATATGGTTATCGCAATAGATCGGTTTCAAGCGGATACCCCAATTTTCTTTGTCTTAGTACTTCATAGAGAAGAAGCGTCGTCGCAGTCGCCACATTGAGCGAATCAGCTACACCCTTCATCGGAATCGAGACCTGCACATCGGATGCCTTGAGCCACATTTCAGAAAGCCCCAGCTGCTCCGTCCCCACCACAATCGCAACCGGCCCGCGCAAATCGGCCTCCGTATAATCGATTTTAGCAGCAGGCGAAGTGGCGACCATCTGAATTTTGTGCTCCTGCAGCCACAAGAATACCTCTTCCCCTTCCGCCTCGATCACCGGCAACGTAAAGAGCGTTCCGACACTGGCCCGCACAACATTCGGATTGTAAATATCGGTGCAACGATCGCAGACAATCACCCCATCAGCGCCGACCCCATCAGCCGAACGCATGATCGAGCCTAAATTGCCCGGCTTCTCGATCCCCTCGGCAATCACCAGAAGAGGATTAGGCCCCATTTGAGCTTTTAAAGTTCCTAAAGTCGACCGCATTTGCACTGCCACTCCTAGCAGCCCATCTGGGCGATCGCGGTATGAGAGTTTTTCAAAAACCGACGGCGTACATTCAATCACCGAAGTCCCGATACTTTCGATGAGCACATCCTCATTTTCTCCCAGAAAAAGCTCCCGACAAATAAACAACTTTTGGATCGTGACACCACCCTCAAATGCCCTCTTGAGCTCCCGATACCCCTCTATCAGAAACAGCCCCTCTTCATCCCGTTTCGCCCGATTCTGCAACTTCATGGCTGCCTTGATCTGCGGATTTTGATGACTTGTGATCTTTAACATCCTTTCCACCTTGCAAATTGTCCCATGATAATATCTTTTCCACTTTCTGCAGGCAAAATTAATTTCCCCATCTCTTCAAGACCCACTGTATGATTTGAACAGGCCAAAAAAAGGAACCTGTCACTGAGCAGATGCCTACAAAGCTCGAGCAATAGATCAAAGTCCTTCTGAATCTTAAAGACCTCACCCTTCGCCCCCCTTCCAAAACTGGGAGGATCGAGCAAAATTCCATCGTACTTTCTACCACGACGCACTTCCCTCTTCAGAAACTTCATCACATCATCGACGATCCACCGAATGGGCCGTTCCGACAGCCCATTTAACTCTGCATTTTCCTTCGCCCAACTCACCATCCCACGGGCCGCATCGACATGGCACACCTGCGCCCCTGCCCTAGCGAAAGCGAGTGTCGCACCTCCCGAGTAGGCAAACAGATTGAGAACCGAAGAGCCCTCGTTCACAAGCCCTGAAGCCCAGCTCCACAAAGTCCGATGCTCAGGAAAAATCCCCAAATGGCCAAAATCGGTCGGCGCAATTTTGAATTTCAGCCCATCCACCTCGATCACCCAAGAGCTAGGCAGCTCCCCTTGCCATCCTGCTTCCTTCGAAAAGGAGGCATCGGCATTCTTCCAACTCTTAAGCGCAGGCTTCCAAACTGCTTGGCTACAAGGGCGTACAATCGTATACGGACCAAACCGTTCAAACTTTTTTTGATTCCCTGAATCCAATAGAGAATAATTCATCCAACCATTATAATACTTTCGTTAATAAAGGAGAAAGATCAATGGCAACACCTTATGCTTTTCATACTAGACTTATAGAATTCCCCCATACAGTAGAAGGGGCAATCGATGAAAAATTCAATGTCGACGAAAAAACATATTTTGAATTAAAGAACGCTAACCGAGGATCCTATGGCATTCTCCCAATGCTCCTTTGCGTGATACGAACTGATACTATAGAGAATTTTGCAACGGATCTATTCCTCCCCACTTTCATCAACTGCGCTCAGAGAGTCCATCAATTGGCAGGAAAAATCACCGCCGGCATATTCTTCTTCATCGTCGATATCGCCACCCTGCCCCTCAGAATGATTACACTATTGCCCCGAGTGATCATCAGCCTTCTCTACACCAAAGAAAATCACCCTGCTTACCAATTCTTGCAAAAGCATTCTGCCAACCCGGAAGTCTACCGCAATGTCAATATGATCTATGTAAAAGGTAGAGAACCGGGCAGAAATGACAAAGTAATATGTACACTTAAAGACGATAGATATTTCTTTACCCCGGTCCCAAAAGCTACCTTGGAAGAACATCGGCTCGACCCTTGCGTCCTATTTTAAATCATTCATCATAAGCGACTTGCGATAGAAACGAAAAAATGCTATCGCAAATTGCATTTTTCAATGTAAAATGCTATTTATGGTAGCATATTTCAAATACACCCCTAGGATTCTCAATCCACCCAAAGGAAGTTATTTTCTTTTAGGACCCAGAGGAACCGGGAAATCTACCTGGCTTCTACATAATTACCCAAATGCAACTCGAATCGACCTATTGCTTGGTGAAGAAGAACGGCGATTTAGCGCTTATCCAGAAAGAATTCGCGATGTCGCAGCCGCCCTACCTGAAGGGTCAACTCTAATTCTCGATGAAATTCAGCGTGTGCCTCGTCTTCTTCCTGAAATCCATGCTTTAATAGAGGAAAAACGAGACATCCAATATATCATGACCGGTAGCAGCTCTCGTAAGTTACGCAGGTCGGTCAGCGATCTTTTAGGAGGCAGGGCACTTCTCAGGCAAATGGGCCCTTTTATTGCCTCCGAGCTCAAAGAGAGTTTTTCATTAGAAAAAGCTTTGAAAACAGGCCTTATTCCGCTCATCTGGGAATCAACCGATCCTGGACAACGCCTACTGGATTATCTACACCTTTACCTGAGAGAAGAGGTGCAAGCTGAAGGATTGGTGCGACAAATTGGTGACTTTTCCCGATTCCTTGAAGTTGCAAGTTTTTCTCATGCTTCAGTCTGGACAACAACAGATATTAGCCGAGAGTGCAGTGTAAAAAGAGCTACGGTAGATAATTATCTGCAAATTCTGGAAGATCTCTTATTGGCTTTCACCTTACCCGTTTTCTCTAGGAGAGCTAAAAGAAAACTCATTGCACATTCAAAGTTCTACTTTTTTGATGTTGGAGTTTACCGCATTTTGCGTCCTCAAGGAATTTTAGATAGCTCTCAAGAAATTGAAGGGTTAGCTTTAGAAGGACTAGTTGCGCAGCATCTTCGAAGTTGGGTACTTGCTCAAAGTCAACCCCACTCATTTTCTTTTTGGCGTACCCAAACAAAATTAGAAGTGGATTTCGTTATCTATGGGCCAAAAGGATTCTGGGCGATCGAAGTAAAAAGAAGCGGCAACCTTGGACCCGATGATGTAAAAGCTATGCTGGCTTTCCAAGAAGAATATCCAGAAGCAACTTGCTTTTTTGTCATTCCTGGAAAAAGAAGGGAGAGTTATCGTGGATTCCCTATTATTCCTGCAGAGGAGTTTCTACTCGGAATTATTCCTGAAAATCCTATTTTAAGTAATCCCAAGAATGAGCATTAGCTCTAGAATCGCCCGTTCGCAGGCATCGCTGATTACCTCTTTCCGGTTGCCCTTGAATTGGCACGCAATCACATGGGGCTTTTTTCCCCGAGCGCCAAGAGCAATATAGACCGTACCCACTGGTTTTTCCGCTGTCCCGCCAGTTGGCCCGGCAATTCCGGTGATGGCAATCCCATAGTCGGCCTCGGTCTCTTTCATCAAACCGAGCAGCATCTCGTCTGTCATTTCGCGGCTGACAGCACCAGATTCCATGAGAGTTTTGGAGGATACTTTGAGGAATGACTTTTTAAAGTCCCTGGAATAAGTGACAAGCGATCCGAGAAAATACTTGGAGGCGTCGGGAATAGCGGTAAAGCGCGCAGCGAGAGCTCCTCCTGTGCATGACTCGGCGAGAGCCAAAGTTTTGTTAGATTGAATCAGATGATTGTGGATTTTTTCGATCGGCGACATAGAGGTTTTTTGTCTTTAATGTTGGGTGGTTATTGATCCAGCCAAAACACCGCTTACCTAAACGGATGGGCTGATTACTCGTCTTTCCATGGACAATGAAGGGCGTTGGACTCGTATACTCGCGCACCCACTTTGCCAAGCTCGCAAAAAGTTCAGTATTGGGAAACAGCGGATTTTTTTCTACTTTCCCAATCGCACTTGTTTTGGGGTCTAGATAGAGCTGCGGATAGGAAAATTGAATGCCCCAAGTGACGCTCTCGGCCCCCATCACTCCCGAATGAAACGTGTCGGTATAGATGAAATGGTGCCTCTGCAACTGAACCACAGGTCGCTTTGCTTTGATCAGATACTGCTCTTTGCCAACTGGGACAGCATAGAGGACATCGTGCGTAACGGTGAAGATAGCTGAAAAATAGGGCCGAAGAGGGGCTTCATCGATCAGCTCTCCCGTTTTGATGCCGTTTACATAGGTGGTATAGGCTTTTAAGAAATCGGCCTTGGAGATTTGAGCTGTATCTGCGGTCACTTTGCGGCTCACATCATAGATCTCGAAATTCCCCAAAAATTTTAAAAGATCTTCCATCTCATCGCTATCAAGAAGGAGCGGTAACTTGCGGGATTTGGAAACTTGCATCCGCTGATCGGAGGTAGAAACTTCAATGGGCAGAGGCATATTTTTTTGGAAGGAGGATTAAGTAGGCGATAGCTAAGAAAATCGCACTATCAGCGATGTTGAAAATCGGATAAGAGTAGTGATAGAAGATCAAATAGATCATGTCAATCACGTGGCCATAGAGAAAGTAGTCGATGATATTTCCTAGGGCCCCGGCAGCAATGGCGAAGAGAGGCAAGCGGAGATATTTGGCCGGCTTTAAAAAGAGAAGATAGGCAAGGATCCCGCCTACAATGACGATGCGCAGGATCAGCAGAGGAACTTGAAAATTGGAAAGGAGTCCCCATGCAGTGCCCATATTGGTCATATGGACGATGGAAATTTTGAGCAATGTGGAATTGAGAATGCCGATTCCGCCAAAGGGAAATCCTAGATAGGGCTGAATGAGCGGCAGATGATGAACAATCCAATACTTAGAAGCAAAATCGAAGACTAGGATGAGAGCGAATAAAAGGAGCTCTTTTGTCGAAAGGGTAAATTTAGATGATTTGACCTTTTTCAAATTTCTCCTGCGCTGCAACGGTCATCGTCGCATAGGGGATCGCTTCAAGCCGTTTAATCGGAATATCATCCCCTGATAGATCGCAAACACCATACGTCCCTTCGTCAATTTTTTCAAGAGCCCTGTCAATCTGTTTAAGAATCTTTATCTCTTGATCAGTCAGGGTCAAGCTGATAGAACGGTCAAAGTCATCGGTCCCCGCATCGGCCTGATGCTGGGAATAGCCCGCCAGTTGTACATCGGATTTGACCTCTTTGCTCACCTCTTGCACCATTTTGGTCATTTCGGCCCGCAGAGCGAGTAATCGGTTTTTAAATGTTTCAATTTCAGATTTCTTCAGAGGCATTTGCCGGCTCTCCAATATTTTCAAGGGCTATTTTGAGTTCATCTACATCTTTAAAACGGCGATACACGCAGGCAAAGCGAATATACGCTACAGTATCAAGATCACGCAAATGTCTCATTGCGATCTCTCCTAATTCTGTAGCCTCGATTTCCCGCATCTGCCGTTCATTCAGTTCTGCAGTAATTTTAGATACAATTTCACGAATCTGTTGTCTACTTATACGCGTATGAAGGCAAGCAGCATCTAGTCCCTTAAAAAGCTTTTCCTGTTGAAAATCTTCGTAATGGCCATCTCTTTTATGCACCTGAATGGTGAGATCTACAGTCTCGAAAGTAGTGAAGCGACGCAAGCACTGAAGGCACTCGCGACGCCGCCGTATGGCATTGGTCTGCTCCGCATTACGCGAATCAGTAACCTTCGACTCTTCATGATTGCAAAATGGACAACGCATACTTTCTCTTCTAATCTTCAACCGATTTTTTTCAAATAAAAAATTCAGTTTGCGGATTAGTCTTGGAAAAAACGGAGTAAGTGGGATTCCCCTTCGGGCTATTCCACTTCGAATCCACCAAAACGATTCACTAGATCGTTTTCCTATTATTATACGGAGGAGGTGGGATTCCCCTTCGGGCCGGCTCCATGCCCTTCGGGCTATTCCACTTCGAATCCACCAAAACGATTCACT
>JAGVJV010000089.1 GCA_020050965.1 Parachlamydiales bacterium | reverse complement strand
GGAAATCAAAGCATTCGCGGCCTTCAAAATAATCGGAAGCGATCGGTAATTTTGCTCCAGTTTGATCACCCTGGTCGACTCAAAACTGAGGATATTTTTGATCTCGGCACCGCGCCAACCATAAATCGACTGATCATCATCACCGACTACACACAGATTATTGTGCTTGGCTGCCAAAAGCTTGGCGATTTGGTACTGGATTGGATTGGTGTCTTGGTACTCATCGATCATGATGAAGCGAAACCGCTCTTGGTAGCGTGCAAGCACCTCTGGATGATTCTGCAAAAGCTCTACCGTTAAACTGAGCAGGCTATCAAAGTCGACCGCATTGAAGGCCCGCATGCTAGCGTGGAGCCGCTCAAATAGAGTGCGCGATAGCTTTTCTTTGGGCAGCTCCCCACGGCTCTTTGCGGCAGAGATGCTAGCTAAAATCGGCTCAACGGAAGGGAGCTCTCCTTCATGCTCGAGCTCATTGCGCGCCACTTGCTTGAGGAGACGGCGGATATCCCCTTCGTCATAGAGGCTAAAATCGCGCGTATAGCCCAAATGGTGGATCTCATGCCTTAGCAGCCTCATGCAGAAACTATGGAACGTTGCGAGTACCACCTTTTTGGCGCTGTCTTTGGAGACCAATTTGGAGAGTCGCTCGCGCATTTCAGTCGCAGCTTTATTGGTGAAAGTCAGACCCAAAATGGATTCCGGCGGGGCCCCTTTTTTCTCGATCAGATGAGCAATTCTGTGGACGATGACTTTTGTTTTGCCGCTGCCAGCTCCCGCGAGGACGAGAACGCGCCCATCGGTTGCTTCAACTGCTTTTTGTTGCTCTTGATTGAGCGACATGTGAAAACCCCAGTAGATCTTGTTTGATTTGCTCTAAAGAATAATCCTGGATCCCTTTTTTTGGCATCACAATGATCTCGAAAGATTCAGGTTGAGAAAGACGAAAACTCTCCCGCACCAGTCTCTTAAACCGATTGCGCTTTACCGCATTGCCAAATTGGCGCACGACGGTAATGCCGATCTTCGCAGACACAGCTGGAACGAAGTCAATGGTCAAAATTTTACCGAAATAGCGATTGCGCGCGCTTGCAATTTCCTTGAAGCGCTGCCGTTTAAGAATCCGAGAGGATTTGGGAAAAGAGTTTAGACCTGAGTCAGTTTTTTCCGGCCGATGCGACGACGTGCGTTCAGCACCTTCCGACCGCCTACTGTGGCCATTCTTGCGCGAAATCCGCATGTTGTTTGACGTTTCTTTTTGCTAGGTTGATAGGTTCTCTTCATAAGAATTTTCCTTTTTCTCTCAAATAATACTGGAGTGGGCGCAAAAAAACAATCAAAATATACCGAAAATCACTCAAAAGTTGGCCGATAGGCGGGTTCAAAGCGCCAAAAATCAATCGACGCAAAGGGGGATAGTATCGAGCTAACACAATCCCCTTTTTCGACGATTGATTTTTCGCAGCTTTCAATCCTGCCTATCGGCCAACTTTGGAGTGATTTTCAGTATTAATTTTTTTAACTTGAAAGGAAAGGGGAGGACTGGTTATACTTACGCTTTTGAAAATTGATTGGAAAACCACAATGAAAGTCAAAGCATCCGTTAAAGCCGATCCCAATAAAGGGGACAAAATTGTGCGTCGTAAAGGGCGCGTATACGTGATTAACAAAACCGATCCGAACCGCAAGCAGAGGCAAAAAGGCCCTGCCCGTAAAAAATAGTAGAGGACCATGACAAGAGCAATGATAGCAAAGCAAGTTCGCCGTAAAAAGATGGTCGACCGAAAATGGACCGAGCGGCAAGAACTCAAGAAAATTGTACGTAGTTTGAACGTCAGCGACGAGCAGCGTTTCGAAGCTCAGAATAAACTGAACAGTATGCCCAAGAATTCTTCCCCTGTGCGCCTCAGAAACCGGTGCATCCTCACTGGAAGACCTCGTGGATACCTCCGCAAGTTCCAAATGTCTAGAATTTGCTTCCGCGAAATGGCCAACAGCGGGATTATTCCCGGCATCGTCAAAGCCAGCTGGTAAAACCAAATACTTCTCTTTAAATCTAAAGGCGCATGAAAAATGTGCCTTTTTTATTGGAAGAATTCTCCAAAAAGCTTCCAGTCCTCAAGCCGTTCATTCCAAACATAGGTCTTTTTTGAAACTTGGCCTTGTCTGAGGGCTTCGGTGAGTGCATTGAAGCTCATCGGGCCATGCTGCGCATTATCCTGATCGAGGTAATACCAGAGTTGCTCCTTAAGCTTGGGGTCGAATTGGGGGGTAATATCGATGGTATTAGGGTCATTATTTTTTCTTTGAGCCTTGGGCCCAAAAAAGAGGAAGAGAATCCCAAAGACGCCGAAAAGCATTCCGAGGACAAACCAGAGGTAGGGGTTCTTGCCGCGAGATCTAGCCATATAGGCAGAAGCGGCCCCAAAAATCAGCCATGTGATGGCATATGAGAGTAACATACACCTATTTTCTGAGAAAAAGCTGTTCAAATCAAGGAAAATCCTGTAAAATAGACTAAACTCATTACTCATTTTTTGAGGTAGCTATGAACGATAAATTGACCCAAGTCGACACGAAGGAACTAGAGCTTCCAGATACCCTTTTTATTCGGGATATCGATTCCAAGGTCTTTCAAACAATTGCTTTGCAAGCGCTTTTAAACATTGAAGGGGTGTCGATCCTCGAAGGAAATCTCATCGATTCCTTTTTTGGACGGGATGGGCCAGATCGGATTAAAGGGATTTATGTCGAGCAAGACCTCAAAAATCATGCAGTCACGATCAAAATCGAAGTCAATGTGGCCTATGGGGTCGCCCTCCCAGAAAAAGCCGATGAGATTCAAAACAAGGTTGCCCACGAAGTGAGCCGTTTGACCGGTTTGCATGTGAGCTGTGTCCATGTCGTCTTTAAGAATCTTGTCCTTCCCAAGCAGCAACAGCAGCAGCCGATGGAAGAGCACGAGGAGAAAGCAGAATTGGCCTACTTGGAAGACTTTGAATGAGAACAGGGCAACTCCTCTTTTCTGTTGTTCAATTGGTCATCATCGCCACACTTTTCGGCATAGGGGGAGTTCTCTTAGGATTTCATTATAATCCCTACGTCCGCGGGCAGGTGGCAAACTGGATCCAAGAGCCCAATGAGAGTTTTCTTTTGATCGGATATTTAGTATTGGGGACGGCGCTGATCCTCTCTATCTGCTTTGGAATGATGCAGAAAAATCAATATTTGCGCCTAGAGATGCGGGGAAAAGAGTTTTTCATCGATGAAGCTCTGATTAAACAGGCGATCAGACAATTTTGGCGCCTTGAATTTCCCAACTTGACTCCTCCTGAAGAGATCTATTTTTTCCGTCAGAAAATTGAGGTGATTGCCGAAGTAGGCGAGTGCGATTTAGAAGAACTTGAAATGCGCCTGGGCACTTTTCTTTCCCAAAAATTGGGCTATGAGAAGCAGTTTTATGTTACGTTGACTTCGGTATAAGCTTGCCATTATCATAATGGACTGTTACGGACGGCATATTGGGACTAAATCGAGTGACTTTTCCATGCATTTGGCCCTCTACAAAATTCCCTAGAATCACAGATCCATCTGCATATTTGATAACGCCCGAGCCATGCTGTTTATCATTTTTCCACCAGCCTTTATAAGAATTTCCATCTGAGTAAACCACTTCACCTTGACCGTGCCGCATCCAATTCTTAAATTCTCCTGCGTACTGTGAATGATCAGGATAAATAGAGACTCCGCTATCGTAACGTACACCATTATTCCATCTGCCAATGAAGCGAAATCCATTATTAAAGCGAATTTCTGCAACGCCATGGATCACATCCTCATTCCAGTTTGCAATACAGATACGGTCTTTTAAGCTTAAAGTACCAATCCCGTGACGCATGCCGTTAACAAAATCACCAAGGTAACTTGTTCCATCCCTGTAATTGACTTGCGCCCATCCTGAAAAGTCAGTTGGAACCATCGTATCAAAAATGGCAAGCGTTTCCTGCTCAGATTCATCCGTCCATTTTCTAGTTTTGCAAGCATCAGAGTGGTCTGCTTGGGAATTTTCACTGAAGAGTGCCCTTTTTGCAGCACTTGAGACACCAGTCGAGTCGGCTCGGTGCTTCTCGGGGGATGGAAACGGTGGTTTTGTAGGAGAGTTTGTTACATCTGTAATATATGACATAATTTAATTATATCAGATTAGTGATTTAAATTAAATAGTCTTTTATATTTTATTTATATTAAATAATTTATTTTTGCATATTGAGGTAGGTATGGGTGAAGTCGTTATGGATGGCGTGGGCAGTCATTGCGGCAATGAAGCCATATTTTTCGAATACAACTCCATAAACAAGACTGGAGAGAACATGAGGCAGAAGAAAACGGTCGCCTTTCGTGATGTGGGTAAAAGCGAATAGCGAGGTGGTGATGAATATACGTGTGGCCGAATGGGAAAATAGGCAGCGGATTTTTTGGATTGAGCCTGGCGTATTTTCCTGTTGGATTCGCCTTGCTTTTAAGCCACGCGGGAGTTTTTTAGGTTGAGGGGTGGGGATTTTGGAAAGAAGGTAATCGAGGCCTAGAAAGGCGGCTTTTTGAACAAGGACTCTATCGAGGAGTTCTTCGGCAAATCCATAGGCGATACTGTGGTTGTTATAGGGATCAAAGGGGAGTCTCAGTTGAAGGGAATAGGCAATCGCATCAAGCAATTTGATGTATGGGGCGAGGATAGGGGTATATTTTTTAATGTCGAAATAGGTGGTCGATCGGAGGCAAACATAATCTTCCAGCCCAAAGGGAATTGAGCCGCAGAAGCGTTCCACTAGGAGAAGTTTGGCTGTAAAATGTGAGATGCCAACTGCTGCACCAATCGCCCCATGTTTTAGCGTGTTGAGAGAATAATTGACTGCGTTCATTATCATCCTAGGGCTTTTAGTATTTTTAAATTATTGGTTAGTTCTGTAATTTGAGTTTGGCAAAACTTCTTGTGTGAAAGGGGAAAGAAAATATTGCTGGTAAAGTGGGCAGCTGTGGCAGCAACAAATCCAAATTTTTCAAAGAGGATGCCATAAACGATACCCCCCACAAATTGGGAAGTGACATCTGTTTGATCTATGCGATAATGGGTTACTGCAAAAAAAATGGCTGTGATTAGAACGCGAGCAGATGGAGAGAGAAGCGGTTTGCCTATCCGCTCTGGGATTAATTTGGCGATAAAGGGGAGCGCGATCGTTTGCAATAGGTATCTGTCTGTAAATTCTTCGGTAATTGCTCCCGATAAAAAAGTCTGTACGTTAAAGACGTCTCTTATGCGTGTACTACAGCATATATCTACTAGATCTTTTGATAATTTATGATCCCACTTCAGCAGCTCATGACAATTGTTAGCTGTAATGGGAATCGACGGCATATAAGACTGGACATGGAGTTGTATTGCCGTTGTAACGTTATGAAAAGCTAAGGAAAAAGTCCTTAAATTCTCTGGATCAAAAAATCTTCCAGGTTTTAGGCAGAGGATAGAGTCGCTTATTGAGCAGACCTCTCCGATAGATCTTGAAAGTAAATGATCGACGGAACCTGCTAAGACTCCAATCGCAACGTGTTTTAATGTGCTTATTATTATCATGTAAATATTATAACGTCTTTAATATTAAAAATAAAGAAACTATTCAGCTGTAAATTTCCGCAAAGCGGCGATATCCTTTGCCGTAATCCCTTTGACCTCAAGGAGTTGCTCGTCGGTGGCGAGCTGAATTCGTTTGAAGCTGCCAAAGTGGGAGAGGAGCCGTTTTTTCTTGATAGGGCCGATGCCGGGGATCGCTTCCAGGGCGCTGGTCAAAATCCGTTTGCTGCGCCTTTTGCGGTGAAATCCGATCGCCCGTTCATGGGCAGCGTCTCGGATTTGCTGGAGCAAAAATAGGAGGGGCGAGCGGGTGTTTAAGGAGATGGGTTCAGGATGATCGGGGAGGAAAATCCGCTCGGCAGTGAGCCCTTTG
>JAGVJV010000116.1 GCA_020050965.1 Parachlamydiales bacterium | reverse complement strand
TATATAAATCTTGCTACTATTATACCTCTTAGAGCCCTAATATTAAAGGACTTTATTTAGGGTATGGAAATTTTATGTAGCTATTTGAAAATCAGATAGTTGAGAAAATTCGAGCCGTGCTCTAGGGTGCCTTTTCACTTTGAGTGATCTGACTCTGTTCGAAGTATGGCCTTTCACGCAGCCATTTGGTGACAATCCACTTTTCTCCCTTATGAACAGGCGTTCCTGCATGTAGGGTCAGGGGATCTTCTTTTCCATCAGGGGTGCAGTTATAAAAAAGGACCGCATTGCCTTTGATCGGCTTCACCACAACTTTTGCCTCTGGAAAAATCGTCTCGCCGCCATCTTCGACTGTATTGAGATACATGATGAGGGTAGCGAGTCTTTGGCCTTGCTGCTCAAGATGGATAACATGACCTGGACAATCCCGTTCGAAATAATCATGGTGGGGGATGAATTCAGCCCCGACCCCATAGTTGAGCACTTGCAATGCTTCCCCATATTCGACAGGGACCTGAGTATAGCTTGCGATCCTATTCTCAATATTTGTTAGAATCGGATCCTGATGATACTGAAAATCCATTCCATAGCTCGTCCTAACATCGTCGATGCTATCCTCACCTGTCTCAGGATCAATGACAGCAGAGCGAACCAGTTTATCTTTGGCTTCAGCGATGATATAATCACACTCTTTTGAGGAGAGAAACTTCTCAAGCAAGTAGATGCGCGGCTTGCGGCTGAGCACTTTTACATTGGGGCGATTCTCAACTGAATCTGCAAAGCCTGTGATGCATAGTATGGAAATTAGGATAAAATAGATTGTCTTCATAAGACCCCATATGTCAAAACCTAAATTTTTTTGCAACATAAGCAGCTGCAGGGTATATTTGATCCCTTTGTAGGAATAATCAAATGGCCAGTGTCAATATAGGAGCAACTCATAAATTCGTCATCGTCCTGAACGAAAAATCCCCGATGGGCAAATTGCTCAGTGCTACCGGGCAAATTGCAATGTCTTTACATGGCGAGGCTACTGCTGAGCAGCGAAAGGATATGAGTTTTGCTCCTTTCAATGGTCCGTCTGGCAAAAGTCTCATTACTTTGTCAACTTGCTCATTTGTGATCTTAAAGGGGACAGGCGGGCAGCTCCTTAATCTTTATGCTGCGGGCTCTGAGAAAGGGCTATTATCAGCACTTTTTACCAGCACGATGTCCTTTAATGGAATTGAGGAAGACCTCATCCTGAAGACTGCAACGACCCCTCTCGATCAGGTTGAACCGTATGGAGTGGGCCTTTTTGGAAAAATTGAGGAAGTTTCGCCTTTAACTAAGAAATTTTCAGTATTTAAATAGATGTGCTAACTATGGTATAATAATTCTATTATGACGTTTTCTGTAGATAAAGCTTATAAAGAATATTTTAAATGTGCAGCCGAAGGAAACTATGATAGTGGCTTTCTAAACGATCGGCTTATGGTGACTGCGATGGGTGCAGGGACGGCTGCCGCTGGAGCCTTTCGGGTTCTAGGGCGAGTGATCCATGTCATCATCGAAGTAGCGAAGGTGGCTTTTTACACCCTAGCGACTGTCTTTACTCTTGGAGCCTTTGGAAATGGAAAACGGCTATTGGATCATTGTAAACTCCTCTGCTTGGATTTAAGTGCTCTGATTGCTCAGCCACTCCAAGTCGCCATTCATATTATAGCCACAGCTGCAGGTTTGATTAGTCCGATGATTGGCTATCGACTCATGCAAGGGGGAACAGCTCCTCTAGCACTGATTACGGGACTTGAGAACAAGATCTGGCAAGAATATCAAACTCCCGAGAGCTATGAGAAACTCACTGATCATTTGACCGATAAACTCATAAATCATTTTGAGTATGGGAGCCTTTCCTGGGCCATTGGGACTACAATTATTAAGGAATTCTCTGCTTCCTTGCAGGGTGGCTTACTCGCTCCACTTGGTTATATGAAGCGGTTTCATCTCTTCGGTTCAAATCCAACATTATTGACGGATAAACAAAAGCAACTGACACCTATTCTCGTTCTCAACGGCAATCACAGCCACCAAGGGACTTTTCTACCCATCTTGTACACTCTAAAAGAAAGTGGCAATGAAAGACCGGTGTACTCCTTTACTCTTTATAATACCGATAGCCAAAAGACGATTGCAAATAAGATTGAAGAGATCCGAAAGCAATATGGTTTGGAAGCTGGATCTTTTAAGATCGACATCATAGGTCACTCAATGGGAGCCCGCTTTACAGATTATTTGCTACAAGATCCAAAGTATAATTTAGTCCGTCGTGCAATTACAATTGGTACACCCATTTATTGGGCTGCACCACAAAACGGCGAGCACTTCGATATTCTTGGCAAGAAGGATATTCTTTGCGGTGGAATAAGCAGACAAGATCAAAAACACCAAGTCACAGTCGATACAGGTCACTTAGAGCTGCTCTCGCATCCTGAGACTTTAAAGACAGTCATCCGCTTCCTTGGAAATAGAAATATAGAGAGCTAAAGGATGGCATTTTCTGTAGATAAAGCATATTTAGAATATTTTAAGTGTGCAGCCGAAGGAAACTACGATAGCAGTTTTCTAAGTGATAGACTCGCCGTGGCAGCCATGGGATCTGGAACGGCTATCGCTGGAGCT
>JAGVJV010000228.1 GCA_020050965.1 Parachlamydiales bacterium | reverse complement strand
TGGGTAAAGCCGCCAATGAAAAGAAAGAACGAGGAGCCGCAAATGGAGAGGAGCAGGTGCTTTTGGTCTCGAGCCTGGAGCAGGGTACGGTAAATTTGAGTAACAAAGCGGATTTCAATTTTTTTGGTGCTTCCTTTGGGCGGGGTATATTTGATCCCGAGGCTGAAGACGAATCCTATGACAGCTATTAACAGACAAAACGAGCCTACCATCACATAGTTGTAATTCGTGATATCGGTCAGAAAGGAGGCGAGAAAGGTACCGCTAATAATGGCGAGGTAGGTGAAAGAGGTGATCAACCCATTGGCGGCAGAAACCTGCTCTTTGGGGACAAGTTCAGGGATGATGCCATATTTAGAGGGACCAAAGATGGCAGCTAGGGTGGAGAGTAAAAAAAGGAGAATGTAGCCGATCCAGGTCCAGTTAAAAATAAAGGCGACCACGGCAAAGAGCATCACGACGATTTCGAAGAGTTTGACGCCGATGACAATATAGGTTTTGCTATGCCTGTCTGCTAAGACGCCAGCTGCGGAAGAGAAAAGGAGAAACGGAATCACAAAAATCGCCCCGGCGAGCGATAGAATGGTATTAGCCTCGGCTGTACCCTGAATTTGAATCAAAAAAAAGATTAGAACCAGTTTGTAGATGTTGTCATTGAGTGCGCCGAGGAATTGCACCCCATTAAGATAGCGAAGAGAACTTTTATCTGGCTTCGAAAAACCGGGAATTCTGGATAAAAAGCGCTGAATCGTGGAAAATTGAACCATAGGTAATATATTAAGCAGTTCATGACAAAATCACAAATCCATTTTAGCAACTCACTTGATCAGCTGGTTCAAGTCCTCAAGGAAAATCTTTATCAGGATGGCAGTGGACCCTTTGATCGTCGGCTGATTGCGGTGCCCCATTTGGGCTTGAAAAGTTATTTGATGCAAGCGATTGCCAAAGATCCCGAACTCCAAGTGGCTGCTGGGCTAAAGATTGTCAATTTGGCTCAAGCCTGGTCTCTCGTCTGTCGCAAAAATCTGCCGGGGGCACTGGAGCTATCCCTCTTTTTAGAGCATCATCTGATCCCGCTCATTGATCAGGACGAGAGGCTGCAGCGCTATTTTTCAACCGCTGCTTGGGAAAAACGGATCGGCCCCTTCTGCGACACACTAGCGCAACATTTTTTGCGGTATGCAGTCTATGGAAAAAAGGGCCTTAGCACTTGGCAGGAGAAGCTCTGGAAAGCCGTAAAGCAACGCTGGGCCTTTCCAAGCGATCTTCCATCTGTGAAAACTAACTGGCAGATCCATCTGTTTGGCTTTTCGTTTATCCCTAAAAGCTACTTTGAGTTTTTTCAGGATGCGACAATGTACCTCTTTTCCCCTTGTGAGATCTACTGGGAAGACTTCTATTCGGATAAAGAAAGGAGTTTTCTAAGTATTGAAGACGAGCAGAATCCGCTCCTGGGTAATTGGGGAAAAGTGGGGCGCAAGATGTTTGCAATGGTGCAGGAGAGCAACCTCATCACCGATGAGCATTATGTGGTCCCAGAAGGAGAGCGCGCTCTGCAAAGACTTCAGAGAGATTGTTTGGAAGGAAATCAGATGCGATATCCTGTTGATGAGTCGATTTCTGTCTATTCGGCATCTACTCCTCTTCGCGAAGTTGAAGTTCTCAAAGATCAGCTGCTCAAGCTAGGAATCACGCCTCGCGACGTACAAGTTTTTGCACCCGACATCGGGAAATATGCCCCCTTCATTCATGCCACTTTTACCGACATTCCCTACGGGATTTCTGATCTAGAAGCAAAGGAGGTTGATGAGGTGACACGTGCTTTTGCTAAGCTGATCGCGCTGCCTAAGAACCGCTTTTCTCTCGAAGATGTGCTCCAGCTCCTTTCGACAAAACCCTTTAAGGAAGAGATCAATACGGTTCAGGCCGGCAAATGGCTAGAGCTTGCAGGCATTCACTGGGGATTTTCAAAAAATGAGAGGCGCACTTTCTATTTGCAGGATGTGGAAGAGGAGCAGATCGCCGTCAATTCGGAGGAAGGAACCTGGCAGCAGGGGCTGCGGAGGCTTGTGCTTGGTTTGGGGCAATGTAGCGGAGAGGCTCTTTGCGCAATCGAAGTGACCGAAATGGAGCAATTTGATCGACTTTATACTCTGCTCTATTCGCTCAGTGACGATCTTGCGCCCCTTTACGATGGGACCAAATGGACTATTCCCACTTGGCTGCGCTACTTTGCTACCCTTCTGGAGAGCTACTTTACGATCGATCCTTCTCACGATCTCTATCTTCAACTGGTGAAACTTGCTGCCAGCTGCGATCGGCTCGATGAGGAGGTAAGCTATTGCTGCGTCGAGAGAGTGTTGGAGCAGCTGATTTCAAAAAAAGGGAAAACCCATCAACCGCCGCATCTACAAGCAATCTGGTTTAGCACTCTTAAAGAGGGATGCGTGCGTCCAGGAAAAGTTATTTGTCTGCTCGGCATGCAAGAAGATATTTTCCCACAGCGTGAAGAAAATAGTTCTCTGTATGCTGGAGAAGTAGATTATCGACCGAAGGCATCTGATCTCGATCGGTATTTGTTTTTACAAGTGCTTATGTCTGCTCAGTCGCATTTGATCATTGGACATCTACGAGATGAGACCGGTAAATTGGGCTGCTCACAAGTGGTACAAGAGCTGATGCAGCAACTGGATGGGGCGAAAATTGTCGATTATCCCTCACAGCCTTGGGAATACTTTGCTCTGAAGCCAGAACCTCTAATCAAAGGATTTTATGAGCCCATTCAGCTTGCTCCCGCAGTGATAACGCAAAGAGAGATCGACATTCAAAAATTATTTAAATTCGCCAAACATCCGCTCCGTTATTTCTTACATGAGAAGTTAAAAATCTATCCAGAGAATAATGGAGTGAATCAGAAGGAATATCTGCTCAGCCCATTAGACAAGCATAAACTCATCCAAAAGGCCCTCAAAAGTTCTCTCGATCGGGTTTTACAGACTGCTGATCTGCCAATCAACCTGCTCAAACCTCTGGCAAAAGAGCAACTGCAAAAAGAGATGGATCTCTGGAATGCCGCTATAGAATTATTCGGAGCCCGCTCTTCAAAAAAAATCGAGCTGCAAGTGGGGGCGATCAAATTGGTTGGCAAACTCGAAAATCTCACACCGCAGGGTCTTCTGGTCAAAGGGAAAAACTGCATCGAAGATCGGATCCGTTTCTATCCGCAAGCCCTTCTCGGATACCCTCTCATCTTCCTAAAAGATCAGAAAGTGGTCACTTTGGAAGGCTCTTTAGAGGGGTATCTGGAGTATTTTTTGCGCGCTGAAGACAACCCATCGCCTCTACTTCCCGATTTTGCTAAAGCGCTGCTGAGCGGCACAGCTGCAGATTTGAAGAAAGAGATGCAGGCGATGGAAGATGAAGCTTGGAACTGGCTACTTCCACCCGATGCGGAAGTGATCCATCGCAACTGGAGCAGCTATCTAAAAGAGGTGATGCATGCAGCGTTTTGATATCCTCGATCCCCAGCTCAACATCTTCCAAAACACCTTTCTCGAAGCCTCTGCAGGAACGGGAAAGACCTTTGCCATTGAGCATCTTGTGGTGCGACTGCTGCTGGAAAGTGAAAAGCCGATCGAGCTAAAAGAAATTCTGGCAGTTACCTTCACCAAAGAAGCGGCGCACGAGATGAAGACCCGTATTCGAAAGAAACTGCAGGCTCTCCTTCCTGAAAACAACCCTCGTGTCCGAGAGGCGCTCGTCAATTTCGACGAGATCCAGGTCTTCACCATCCATGGATTCTGCCATCGAATGCTCACAGAATTTGCTTTTGAAGCGGGCGCTCCAGTGTCACTTAGCGAGCCTGCTCAAGAAATGCACCAAGTGGTAGCGGATTTTTTTAGGACAGGCAGCGCAGAATACGCCGAAGCTGTGGCAGAAGTGATGAAAAAAAGCCGCTACGATCTGAATAAAGCCGTTGCCAAGATTGTAGCTGCAATGGAAAAAAATGCTCCCGATCCCATGATCC
>JAGVJV010000068.1 GCA_020050965.1 Parachlamydiales bacterium | reverse complement strand
TCTAGAGGAGGAGTCTTTGCTGGAGGTGCAATATTCGCCGTGATCTTTTCAGGAGGATTGATGAATTGAATCGACAGCTCAGGGAAAATCGCCCTCATCTGATCGGGGATCCGGAAGGTGGCGTTGTGCACTTTGAGCTTACCCTTAGCAAGGGCCCCTAATCGGCTCCCTGTGAGTGTCACTTGACCGGAGCAGGTGCCTGTCAAAGTATCGAAAGAGAGTGCGTTGAAGTCATCGATGTCCGCAGTAAGGGAAAACGGAAAATCGGATTTCAGCTCTAGCTCTCCCGAAGCGGTGAATTTCCCAATGGCGCCATCGCCGGCTTCGATCTTTGTTAGACGAATCACTTTGTTATCTGCGACCCCATCTGCATAGATTTCCCTAAGACAGGTCCCTGTATAGTAGTTTTCGTAGTGGCCATCTTGCAGTTCAAATGAGCCTTGTAAAGATGGGTCTTTCAGAGTTTTGGACCCATGCAGCTTTGTGGAGAGCCAACCTTCAACCCGATTCTGGCCAATATTGATGAAGTTAAATAGATCTTCTAGCTTCCCTTCTGCAGTTAGTTCTGAGGCAAAGGGCTGGTCTTGATCGAAGGCAATTTTAAAGGGAAAATGGGTAATATGGAGCGGGAAGCTCCCCATCAGATTAATGAACTGTTTATCTTTTGCTTTGAGATCAGCATAGATTTGGGCTGTATTTCCGCCGATGTGGATTTGTACCGATCCTTTTGTCGTGTAAGGATCTTTTAACCCTTCAGAAAGAAAATGGGCCCGCTCGAGTGCGATGTTGCAGCATCCCTGCAGTTTATTTTCCCGACCGATTAGGTCAATATCAAAAGAGCTTGTTCCAGCGAGAGAAAAGTGTTTATAAAAAATGGGGATAAACTCTAGGGGAAACTCCTTGGCGTTCACTTTGATCATAGAGCTAGTTTTATCAAGATCGATCAAGGCGAGCAGATGTCCATAGCCAACATCCATCGAAAGAGTGCTCATTTTAAAATGCTCTTGATTCCAATCGATGGTAAATGGCGCCTGCAAAGAAATCGATCTTTTTAAGGCAAACCCTTCGACCGTGTCGACATGGCAAAGTTGCTTCTGAAAATTCCCAGCTCCATGAATATGCAGCGGATCCTGCCATGTGCCTTGGATTTCAAACTCAAAAGGGCTCTTTTCCGCACTAATATTGGTCTTGAATTCGACCTTAGCCAGCTTCATCTGCTCATGAACGATTCCCTGCCCTTTCATCTCAATATCCCCATGCATCGCACCATAAAGATCGAAAATCTTCCCCTTAATCGAGAGCGACTGTCCGCTAGTATCTGAAAAGGCAAAGTTTTTCAGCTCGATGTTCGAAGTAGCCACCTGAGGATTAAAATGGAGTTCTGCATCTAAGCTGCCTCTTAGCTTCGGCAGTAGAGTCTGAAAAATCCTCAAATCCTGACATCTGGTTTGTAGTGAACCTTCCCAGTTCTCTTTAAAGTCTAATTGGCCGCTGATTGTTAGCTCTGGCCTACTAACTTTGATATCATCGAGAGAAAGCCTGCGATGGCGAGGTGAAAATTGAAATAGACAAGACCCTATCATAGGGCCGCTCTCCACTTTCGCTTCTCCTACCCATTGATCTTGCTCTCTTGATGCTTCGACATTTAGAGATGAGTAAGGCACTTCAAGACCGCCCCTTTCAAGATTTTCTCCAAAACATTCAAGGGTAGCTTTTTCATTGGTCACTTGCCCCATTCCCATAAGCGAGCCCTTGCCAATCACATCCCCAAAAATGGAGAGATCGGGGAGATAGAAAGCTAAACTCCCTTCCTCAATCCTCAGATCAGGGAAGATTTTTCCATCTATCCGGATAAAAAGATCCTCTCCTTCAACGAGAAAATGGGAGATTTCAATCGTATTTTGAACTCTTAAATCAAATTTGCCCTTAGCTGTCGCAATAAAAGGGACGTCCCGATATCTGCCGCCGCTGATTTTAAGGTAGCTGACCTCAAGCTCCTTTTGAAAAAGAGGAGCAAGCGCAAGACGAAATTTGAGATGATCGCTTGAAATCTCCTCGCCGCGGTAGCGACAACTTACATTTTTCAAAGTCCAATCAAGAGGGAGAAGCCCATCGATTTTGTCAATCCGCAGCTGCACCCCTTGTTCATAGGCGAGTGTGATCAGCATATTTTTGGCCATTTCTTTAGCAAGAGGCGTCTGCAGAGCCAAGATCGCCAGCAGAAACAGAACACAGATGCAGCCAAAAATTCTTGAAATTAGTTTCAAAATGATTGCCCCAAACTTACAAATACCCACCAGTGCGGATCTAGATCCTCACGCCGATTCAATGGAAAAGCCACATCGAGCCTCAAAGGGCCGATAAAGGAAAAATAGCGAAAGCCCAATCCAACCGACTTGCGCCACTTCCCCTTAAATGTAGGCCACTGTTTTAAATATACATTACCGATATCGAAAAAAGGGACAAGCCCAAAATAGTCATTGAAACGGAATCTAGGCTCAATCGTGTAGAAAATTGCCGATCTGCCCCCTATCGGTTTGTCATGATGCTTCAGGGGGGAGACCGTGTAGTAACGATAGCCACGCAAATTTTCCTCAGAGCCTCCAAAAAACCGCTTCGGCACAGGAACGGCACCTAAGCCATTGCTAATAATTGTCCCCACCGTCACTTTCTGCGCTAGAACAAGTATTTCGTTTCTCCAAAGGGGAATATAGGAACTAAAAGTGAAAAGCTGAGAGTAATAACACTCGGAAGCCTTCTTGATGTTCATCGTTGGGCAAGCTCGATAGTCAAAGCGGACTCCACAGAGAGGATTTAGAAAGTCCTCCACATTGGTCCAGCGCAGATGGATCGGCACCTCCGCCAAGAAGAAATTCCCATTATCGACACTCCCTCTGACAATTAAATATTCGAGTTCAGCTGCGATCGAGAAATAGTAACATGCATTAACCGGCCGATCAAAGCGATTGAGCACATTATAAGACTGCATCCGATATGGTTTGATCGACTCGTGCGCCGCTTCAGCCTGAATCGTATAATTATTGTTTATCAAGCAAAAATGGGGGATTTGATAGGAAAGAATCCCCGAGTGAATCCTCTGGGCGATATTTGCTTGAAAGATAAATTTCCGACCAAGACCGTTAATATTGCGGTTTTCCCAACCCAAAGTGGCTCCAGGACCAAAAGTGGTCTGATAGCTCACCCCAGCGCTGATACTCTTATGCCTCGTCTCAGCAACCTCAATTTTCATCGGCAGAAAGGAATCATCCTCTAGATCTTTCGGATAAGTGATATACACCGAGGAAAATAGCCCAGTATCCATCAGCGCCTGCTGCGTCTGTTCCACCAGACAGCTATCGAACCGATCATTTTCACACCAGAGAATCTGCTGCTCGATAAGACACGAGCGGACGGAGCAATTCCCTTCAATAGTGGTAGGGCCAAAAGAGGCCACCGGACCCATCTCGAGCTTTAAGCTAACTTGCACCTGCTTAGTTTTTCCATCGGCGATGATCTCCCGATTTTTAATCTCAGCAAGGGGATAGCCATATGAGGCCAAGATCTCTAGCGCAGACAACTCACTTTGAAGGATATTCTTGGTTTCAAGAGGCTCGCCCAGAGTGATTCCCAGGTCACCAAGGCTCAAAGGGACACAAGAATTTTCCAGGGGTTGTCCATCGATTTCAAGATATACATTGTACTCAGCGATGGTATAAAGCGGCCCTGGCTTGACGAGAAGAAGCACATTGTATTCGTCTGCCTCTGGAATGAACTGAACATCGATCTCTGCTTCGAGGTACCCATAAGCGTGCAAAATCTTGATTAATTCAGGGATATCCGACTCTGCCCTAAAGCGAAGCGAATTGATCGAATTGGGCAGCTTTTTCCTCAAATTCATGAGCTGAGAGGAGTTGCGTAGAGCTCGCAGAACCTTTTCTTCCTCCACCCCTTCAATCCTGACCGAATAAGAGATGGCCGATGCCCAAAGGGACAGGGGAAGAATCAAGGGGAGTAATTTATAGAGTCGAACCATCAAGAGATATGATGGTCTGCGGAATACTAAAATTCAAAGAAAATAACATGCACGGTAAAGTAGACTTATATTACTCTCTATAGTATTCTCTATGGCATGACTATTGTAATTGCCTTAAGTTTAATAGGGTTAGTGTTCATCTTCCTGGAGTTTTTTCTCCCAGGCGCCATCATGGCCGTGCTTGGTGGACTAGCAGTTTGTGCAGGGGCTACAATCTTGTTTCTATCTGAACAAACAATCGCATATAAAATTTGCTATGTAATTTCAATCGCCATCTCTATTATTTTAATTTGCAAAATTGCAATGTGGGTAATTAAGAATCGGCAGCGCAATAATTATTTACTTGAAACCGATCAGGCCGAGTTTACTGCCTCAGAGCTGGATACTGCACTCATCGGTCTGCAGGGGGAAGCTGCATCGGATCTCAAACCCTCAGGGTATATCATGGTCAACCAGAAACGGGTTCAGGCCATCTCGGAAAGCAACTACATCGGCAAAGGGAAAAAAATTATTATTATCGGTGGGCGCGGTGCCTACTTTATTGTAAAAGAGGAGAGGTAAAATGAACGGAATATTACTAACTATCATAGGCTCTGTAGCAGTGATCTTATTTATGATGACGATGCGCTTTATCAGCCTCTGGTTTCAGGCATTTGTATCTGGAAGCTACATCTCCCTCTTCAACATCGTTGGGATGAGCATGCGTAAAATCCCTCCCAAAACTATTGTGAATGGGATCATTACACTATCCAAGGCCGGAACTAAAGGGATCAATACAGCGGATCTGGAGACACACTATTTGGCAGGCGGAAGCGTGACAAAAGTGGTCAGCGCGATCATCGTCGCTCAAAAGGCAAATATCCCCCTATCTTGGGGACAAGCCACAGCGATCGATTTGGCTGGAAGAGATATCCTCGAGGCGGTCCGTACATCCGTTAACCCAAAAGTGATCGACTGCCCCAGTGATGGGACCTATATCACTGCCGTTTCAAAAGACGGAATTCAACTCGGCTGCAGAGCGCGAGTGACCGTCCGGACCAATTTGCAGCAGCTAGTTGGCGGAGCTACCGAAGAGACCATCATCGCCCGCGTAGGCGAAGGGATTATTAACTCCATTGGCGCGGCCGATCAATATGTCGACGTGCTCGAAGCGCCTCAAAGCATTTCCAAGTTGGTACTTGAGAAAGGATTGGATGCTCAGACAGCCTTTGAAATTCTCTCAATCGATATCGCCGATATCCATGTGGGGGAAAATATTGGAGCTCGACTGAGAACAGATCAGGCCGAATCAGATAAGAAAATTGCCCAAGCAAAAGCTGAAGAGCGAAGGGCGATTGCCGTTGCGATTGAGCAGGAAAATAAGGCCAAGTTGATTGAAGCAGAAGCCGAAATTCCACAGGCAATTGCTGAAGCATTTAAAAGCGGAAACCTCGGAATCATGGACTATTATCGAATGAAAAATGTCCAAGCCGATACCGAAATGCGTAAAACGTTGGCAGAGATCTGATGAAAGAGCACAAGCCTAAAGAAAAGGAGCCTAAGCTCAAAAAGCTCCTTAAGGATAAGTCTTCTGTGAAGAAAAGTCTTCTACTCCAATTAGTGCTCACTCGCTATACCGAAAATAATTTGCACAAAGAGTAGATTTTTTATTGCCCGATCTTTTAGAATCCTCGCCTAATTTTAGAGGGGTTCGGAATGGCATCTACAGTAGCATCTGGAGCGGGATACCTCCCCAACATCTATCAAAATGACGACTGGCGAACCATCACTGTCCATAAACTAAATAGTGAAGGTCAGAGGTGCGAAAAAGAGAAAAAACCGCAAGAGTTCAAGTATACGATGGAAGTCTCGACCGGCGATCTCTACGGCTTGAAGGGCGACCCTGATCCACGCTACATCATTTCGTTAAAAGCAGTCGCAGTCTTCGCCTTCACTTCTTTGTGGCTGGTGGGGATTATGACCGCAAATCTGATCAAAATCGCTATCGATGTCTCTTCGATCTTTTGGAAAGTGATCCCTCAAATGTTACATGAGCTCTATTCCAAAGGGATAGTCAGCGCGCTTGGCAATGCCATCATGGCGACCGTCTACGAAATCCCCAAAGAGATCTGCTTCGATATTTGGCGCATTTGTCGAAGCCCCTTTTTTGCCTTAGGCATGGAATTTGCTAGCCTTTATGCAATCTTTTCTCCTTATGAAGGACGAAAGTGGATTGGAAAAGTAGAAAGCATCTGGCGCGATGAAACTCCTTATAAGCTTAACGTTAATAACTTAGATGGTAAGAAAATTGACAAAGATCCCTTCCATTTATTCAAAGAAATTGCGAAGGGAAAAATCCTTTTCATGGCCATTTGCATGCAAAAAATGGGCAATATCCACGATAAAGTGGGGAATAAAAACAAATATGAGATTGTATAAATAACAATAGGAGAAATGAAGATGCAAATATTCACACATTGGACAAACCCAAATGAAGAATGGAAAACACTAAATGTAAATGAAAGAGATGCCGATGGGAACGTGCGTCTTGCTGGACCGTCTGGAGAAGAAAAGGCTGTACAATATAGTGCATTAATGCACAAAGAGACCAATGAGGTGTATCAATACAACACTACCTTGGATACTTTATGGAAAGTCGCAGCAGCGTCGCTCCTTTATGTTCCTCAAGCAATTGTATCGACTGCGGCTGTGGCTGGCATCGGCATTACCCACGGAATCCAAGAAGCACGATCTGCTTGGCGAAATGGCCTTGAGCAGACCTGGGCAACTATGCCCTCTAGGAAAGAAATACAACCTTATGCAGTTTCTGAGCTCAAAAAAGGGATTTTCTTAGGAACAGTCTTTCTATTTTGTACTACGAATTATGCGGGCCTAATGCTAAAAATAGCACTTGTTGCTCCATGGTACATCTACACAGCCTATAATCCTCGTGAAGCAGCGCGATTGATTAATAAAGCCGATCAATTTTTCAATATTAAACCAAAGGCCGAGTGTAAAACCTTGGCAAATGATTGGACATTGGAAAAGGATTGGAAAGATGTGGCAAAGGGTGCGATTCCATTGAGCGCGGCCTTTGGATTCAGCGAGGTCGGCAATATTGGTGACAAAGTCAAAGGTGAAAATCGATTCGAGAATGTGAAAACAGAAGAAGAGAAGAAAACTCAATAACTTACAGGGGGGGTACTGCCCCCCTTAAATGTATAACCCAAGGAGGTTTTATGTCATTCAATGCAATATTAGCTCACGGAAGTACTGCACTAAATACAGCACTCCAATTTAATTTCGTTCAAGCCCTAGGTAAGAATTGGATTCAGCACGTGCCCAATAAACCTGCAGAAGGTCAGTCTGTCGAAGGACCATGGTATAAACTTGGAGATGGAGAATACCACTACCATCAACCGACCAAGAGGACCTATCGTGCAGAGACTAACGATTGGGCGCTTGCCAAAGCGATGGCGATTGTGTTCACAGGAGGCTTTTACGCTGCTTATTCATGTACTGCGCATATGGGAACAACAGTCTGGGAAACTGCAAAGGGAGTACATAGTATTTACACCGATTGGCAAGCTTATAAAGTGGCTCAGATTGCAGATAAGGAAGGGACACCAAAAATTGCACTAAAAGAATTTGTCAAAAACCGTCTATTGGGAACTGATGATGCTCCATCTGTCCTTACATCAGCAATTCGGGAAGGGAAACAGGCCCTGAAAGATTATGCAATGTTTAACCTTTTTGCCATTAACACCATTTTTCTTTTCAACTCCATATTAGGTTATTCATTAAGAGCTAATTATTCTTTGGTTAATCTGTTGCCTAATGTTGCTTTTTATCTACCAGCTGCAATAGTTGCTTATTCCCTCTATGCACCGCTTGAGTCTCGGGTACACTTGGAAAAGCTACAAGATTGGTGGCGTCCAGAAGGTGTGAAACCACTCACTGATAGTGAAGTAGCTAAGCTGAGCCTATTGGGAACAGTGAAGCGCCTGATGATTGACGGTTCTATTTCACCGACACGTCTTTTGAAGACTGGTCGTCTGGAAGATTCCGAAGTAGTGGTTGCTGTGAAACAAGAAGAGGAAAACAAAGCTAAGAAAGAATAATTCCTAAAGTAATCCAAAGGCGCAGAAATATACCCCGCGCGGTCAAAATTC
>JAGVJV010000232.1 GCA_020050965.1 Parachlamydiales bacterium | reverse complement strand
CGGGACTCAATTTCCAGTATGAAGAAGGGGACATGACCTTCAATATTACAGTCGTATCGGAAAACCCGCTCACCGTGCAAGATATCCTCTCCGCCCTCATTCAAACCCTGCGTGCCCGTGGGTTTACATTGCTCGAACAGGACAGCAATCTGCTCATCACCAAAAGCGGTGACATCAACCAGATTGCCACCCTCGTTACCCCCGAAAATCCTGACAATAAGCACGACTCGCCGATCGTCACGCGGGTGTTTAGGATCCAAAATGCGAGCCTCACCTCGATTGCCAACATCATCAAGCCGATGATCTCCAAGAACGCGATGCTCGACGTCTCGCCCGAAACCCGGCAGCTGATCGTCACCGATATCACCACCAACGTCGACAAAATCGCCAAGCTGCTCATCACGCTCGATTCAAACCATTCGCCTCTCGACATCGAAACCTACCGAGCGAAGAATATGTCTGCCGAGTCGCTGATCCTTTTGACCAAACAGCTGGTGCAGCCCTTTGCCGAAGAAAATCCGCTGATCTTCGTCCCGCAAGTGGAGACCAACTCGATCTTCATCGTCTCGACCCCCTATCTAATCGAGCGGTCGGTCGCTGTAATGGAAGATCTCGACAGCAAACCCAAAGATGCTAGAGGCCCGCTGGGCGATCAGGTATTCCTCTATCCGCTCGTCAACAAATCGGCCCCCGAACTGCTCGAAGCATTAAAGCAAGTGGGCAGCGAACTCGAGGGAACCGGCCCGCAGTCAGCCAAATTGATTGCAGCCTTTAAATCGGCCAAATGGGTCAAAGATTCCAACTCGATTCTGTTTGTCACCGATTTGATGACCCAGCCTAAACTCGAAGAGCTATTAAAGACACTCGATACCGTCTCAGCGACGAGCAACTACTACGTCTATAAGATACAAAAAGCGGGCAGAGAGCAAATCGAAGGCTCATTAGAAGAGTTGACCAAGAGCTTGAAAAAAGGGACCGCTAATCGGGATTTGGTCGAAGCCATTAGCAGCATGCGCTACATCAAAGAGAGCGACTCGCTGGTCTTCACCGGCTCCGATGAGGCGCTAAAGAAATTAAAAGATCTCCTCCCCACTTTCGATTCTGCTGCAGCCACACCCAGCAGCCATTTTTATCTCTACACACCGCAGTTTTTGAGCGGAAAAGAACTCGAAGAGGCCCTTGCTAAAGTGGGAACCAACCTATGTGAATCAGGACTCAGCGACCCATCCCTGCTCAATTCCCTGCGCCATATGAAATGGGTCCCTTCAACAAATACCATCCTCTTTAGCGGCAACCCCTCTTCGCTCGACAGCATCCAGCTGATCATCAAAATGGTCGACGTCGCCACAGGGGCCCCTTCGCAGATCTTCCTCTACAAACCCAAAAATATCTCCAATGAGCAGATCGAAGAGGCCCTCGATGAGCTGGCCGACAAATTGGACCATAAAAATCTCTCAGACCGCAATCTGTCCAAAGCAATCGACAACCTCACCTGGATCAAAGATAGCCAGATTTTCCTATTCAAGGCCGATCCTGGGACAATCACCAAACTCGATAGCTTCCTCAAAGGGATCGATACACCGAAAGAAGCCCAAGCGATCGCGAGCGCCTACTTCCTCTATAAGTTGAAATTTGCCCGCGGCGAAGATGTGATCGACCACCTAGAGAGAATCGCCAAAGGACTGCCAGAAAAAGATCCCGATCAAAAAGCGATCATCCACGTGATCGACCATGCCACCGTGCTGCGCGACACCAACGCCATCCTCCTGACCGGAACACAAAAAGCAGTCGAAGAGGTCAAAGCGCTTATCAGCCAATTTGACGACAAAGAGGCGATACCTCCAGCGTACGAAAAGACCTCCTTCTTCATCTACAAACCGACCCATCTCAGCCCCTCAGAGCTCGAAGAGGCTCTCAAAGAAACTGCCTTAGACCTCAAGAATTCTGGCCTGATCGATCCAAATCTCCTCCAGTCGATTGCCACCTTGCGCGTGGTCGATATGACCGGCTCATTGCTCTTTACCGGCTCACCCGAATCGCTCGAGAAAACCAAAGAGATTATCTCCTCGACCGACATTGAAGGGGCCACCCGAAAAGAGACCACAGCACTAGGCGGACAAACCTTCTTGGTCTACAAAGTGCGCTACGTGCCAATCGCCAAACTCCTCCAACTGCTGGGTAATGTCGCAACCAATCTTGAAAAAACGCCGACCATTAAAAATAAAGCTGTCGGCACAGCGATCAAAGGAGCCAAAGAGATCAAAGAGAGCAATTCGCTGATCTTCACCGGTCCAGAGGGCGCTCTGCAGCAAATTTCTGATCTGCTCAAACAACTTGATACCCCCAGTGGAATCGGCGGCGGAGAACTGGGAAGACAACCCGGCACCTACGTCGTCTATAAACCGGTCCATATCAGCGGCCCCGAGCTGCTCGAAATGATGCGCGATTTTGAAAGAAATCTACAACAGACCGGCGTGCAAGAGCCCCATCTCTTTGAGACCATCGATCACCTCAAATACATCGAGCGGACCGGCTATATCCTAATCTCAGGCGATGAGAAATCGGTCGAAAAAGTGCGCGAGATGTTGACGAAATTTGACATCACTGGGGCTGGATCTGTCACCGCCCTGAACAAATTACAGACAAGCTTCCTCGTCTACAAACTGCAATACCACCTAGGGGGCGAGCTTCAAGAGACCCTCAAAAAAGTGGGCCAAGACCTCTCAACCGCCAACCCCCATACCGTCTCCGAACTTCTTGCCGCGATCAATTCGATACAGTGGATCAAAATGACCAACTCTCTGCTCGCGACCGGAACCCCAGAAGTGCTCACCCAACTTAAAGAGCTAATCCAAAACATCGACACCCCCTTGCGCCAAGTCTTCATCGAAGTGCTGATCATTCAAACTAAGATGGCCAATACGCAACAGTTCGGATTGCAGTGGGGCAGTAAATTTAAATACCTCGACCGCTTTGCCGGCGGCGTCAGCAATTTCCCCTCGTCGGATCCGCTCACTTTAGCTGCAGGTAATACAGCTCTTTCAACAGGTCTTACAGCAGTAAATGAAACGCGCACACCCCTCGCCACAGATATCCCTAATCCGATTACATCTGGAGGATTTGACCTAGGAGTAATCGGCGATATCATCCTCCATAAAGGCAAATCTTTTGTCTCCCTAGCCTCGCTTGTCACCGCCCTCGAAGGGGACGGCGATGCTGTTATCGTGATGAACCCCAAAATCATCGGCCAAGACAACATGCAGTCGACCATCTTCGTCGGCGAAAACATTCCGTTCACTGGTTCGCAAGTAAACCTATTGCCAACTAGCGGAGGCACACAGATCCAGACGAACATCGAATATCGCGACGTCGGCATCAGCCTCTCGATCACTCCGATTCTCGGCCAAAATGACATCATCACCCTCGACATCGCCAACGAAATCACCGCCCAAGTAGCCAATACAACCCAACAAGGGAGCAATGCTAACATCCAAGGGCTCCAGACCAGCCGCACCGCCCTTAACGCCCGCGTTCACGTTCCCGATAAACACTTTGTCGCCCTCAGCGCCGTCATCCAGGACACCAAGTCCCACTTCCGATCCGGCATCCCCTGCCTCGGCGGCCTGCCCGTCATCGGAGCGATCTTCAGCGAGAACGATAGGCTTAATTCGCGCAACAACGTGATCTTCTTTCTGCGCCCTGTGATCATCGATTCTATTGAAGAATATGAGCGAGTCACGCAAAATCAGGAAGAGCTCTTCAAAGATTGGGGCTCAAAGCAGATTATTAAAGAAGAAATTGATGAAGCGATCGATACAGTTAGGAACCCTTATTGCAATTAGCCTCACCTTAGGCTCCTGCTACCGCGTCCCTAAAGATATCGAACCCAAAATCAACTACGTCGTCCAAGACCGCTACCTGCGCCAGCTCCCCCACCCCTTCCCCGACCTGACCCCCGCCGAGCGCGAAACCCGCTGGGGCGCAGAATATCAGATAGGCATCACCTTTGCCCGCGACCTTGACCTCTACCAAGCGATCACCGCCTTCCGAAGAGCCGAAATCCTCGCTCCACCCGAAGAGAAAGAGCGCAAACTGGAAATGCAATACGAAATCCTCCTCTGCTACTACCTCGGCCAAAAATACGATGAAGCCATCCAGTTCTACCAAAACAGCGAACTGCCCCGCACCACCAGCGAATTCCCCGCCTACCACGACCTGCTGATCGTCCTCTACGACATCTACCAGCAACTGGGCAATAGCGACCAATCCCTCCAGATCCTCGAATTCATCAAGCAAATCTATCCAGACGACTACGACACCCTCAACCTCTCCGCCGCCCTGCAAAATGCCGACTTCCCCGCCCTCTGCCAATTCGAAGGCCGCCCCTACCTAGATGAATTCCTCTGCTGCTACGAAAGCCAGAAAAAGTCCCCCGCCAAAGCCGCCACCCTCAACGCCATCCTCCCCGGCGCCGGCTACTTCTACCTCGGCCAGCGGCAAACCGGAACGACCGCCTTCCTGATCAACGGCCTCTTCATCGCCTCCTCAGTCTATTTCTTCACCCACGGCCCGATCGCGGCAGGCATCATCACTACCAGCTTCGAAGCCGGCTGGTACTTCGGCGGAATCTACGGCGCCGCCAACGAGGCAAAGTTCTATAATGAAAGATTGTACGAAAGAAACGCCAACCCGATGATGAACCGGGAGGGGCTCTTCCCTATTTTTAGATTGAATTATTCGTTTTAGGCTTGACTTTGGATCGATTATTTATAAGTCATTGACAATCAATAGCATAATTAATTCACCCTTTTGACCCACGGATCAATTATGGGTCGATTGGAACGATTTTTTGAAAATAATTGACCCAATCGACCCATTTTTGTATTATTGGGTCAAAAGAGAGTTTTTATGAAATATCCAGAGATTGAATCCGCCTCCCTCGAATTTAAGCAGGAGATGCCACAAAAAGACCAAATCGTGAAAACGGTTATTGGGTTTTGCAACCAAAATGGGGGAAAATTAATCATCGGCATTTCAGATGATGGAACAATCCTTGGCATTCCTACCGAGGATGCAGCGAGTGCGATTGAATCATTGAGCAAGACGATTTATGACTCATCTACACCGCCGATTTTACCTCTTGTTTATACTCAAACAATCCATGACAAAACATTACTCGTTATTGAGGTCTCTTCAGGCACAAATAAGCCCTACTATCGAAAATCGGAAGGTTTAGAAAATGGGACCTACATTCGATTAGGTCCACTCACTTTAAAAGCCTCTGCCGATTTAATCGAAGAGCTCAAATGGCAAGCTCGCGGAAAATCCTATGATATGATGCCCGTTTATGGGTCAAGTGAACAGGATTTAGATCACGAGAAAATCAAAGCATTCATTACCTCAAGAAAGACCGATAAAAAAGCAAGAATCACACATGAGCTCTTGCGATCCTATTATTTAATTGTTCAAGAACATGCACATCTTTATGCGACGACTTCAGGAATATTATTATTTGGCAAGCAGCCTCAACAATTTTTCACTGAAGCAATGATCATATGCTCCCATTTCAAAGGAACGGAAGGGAGAGAAGCTATCGCATCAATCGATTGTAATGGCACCCTCTTCGAGCAGCTTGAAACAGCCTATGATTTTATTCTTAGCCGATTATCTAAAGCCTTTACAATCCAAGGGCCTCGGCGTCAAGAAACATTGGAAATTCCCGAGGAGGCCATTAGAGAAGCACTGCTCAACATGATCGTCCATCGCAATTACCATCAGAAAGGCCCCTCCAAAATCGCCATTTTTCAAAACCGGATTGAATTTTTTAGCCCCGGAACTTTTTTCGGCCCTTTAAATACCCAAAATTTGAAGCTGGGCTTGAGCTTCATCCGAAATGCTGCCATTTGCAAAGTATTTCGAGAAGCCGATTACATTGAAAAAATGGGTTCAGGTTTCATCACAATCTTCAAATCCTATGAAAAAAGAGGTTTAAAAACTCCCGTCATTATTGAAGGGGAGGGTTTTGTCAAATGCATCTTACCGAGAGAACTTGTCACTAAAATCAAAACAGGAGATGAAGAATTGCACGCGATTTTAACTCTCTTTGATCTGGCGACAGAAGTTTCAGTTTCAGAAGTAGTAAAAAATTTAAATATTCCAAGGACAACCGCAGTCAGAAAACTCAACGCCCTTCTCAAATCTGGCGCCCTCGGTAAAAAAGGGAAAGGCCCAAGCACTGTTTATTTTAAAGTATAAGTCGAGGGATCTACTTTTGCCTGAGCCTATCCGCAATGCAGAGGAAGAAAGATCCCCCAGATTTTTTTCTTTACATTGCGAATAGGCTCCTACACTATGATGGCAGTTGAAGAGATTGTGAGGCTAATAGCTTTTCATATTTGGGCGCAACAAATCAACAAAACTTCAATTTGTTGCGGATTTTAAATCCATGTAGCTGATTCACAAAAGGATGAATCAAGAAGACTCT
>JAGVJV010000265.1 GCA_020050965.1 Parachlamydiales bacterium | reverse complement strand
TAAATCTAATGCTTCTGTAATAGATTCTTTAGGTTTAGGAGAATTCTCATCAGCTCTTCTAATTTGAAAGCAACTCGCTAATCTAACATAATTTAACAATGGGTCGTTATTCGAATTAACTATTTGCAACCCAGGGCTTCTCAAATTGACTCTTTTTAAGTTTGAACAACCCTCAACATCTAAAACTCTCAAATTGGAAAAAGTAAGGTACTCTGAACCGAGCATTTTCCAAGTTTCAATCGCCGATAGCCCTGAGCATCCGCGTAAGAAAAGCTCTTTGAGTTTGGGGCATCTTTTTTGGATTGTTTCCATATCGCTGTTTTTGATGTTTGGGCAATAACTAAGGTCTAAAGATTCAAGGTCTTGGTGCAAAAAAGGATCCAATAACTTTGTATTTAATACAGCACAATGTTGAATAGCCAATGAAGTAGGGAATTTGCCCTGTAAGCGGGAAGTCAGTGCCAGTAATGCATTTCTCTGCCTTTCTAAGTCAGGCACATCTGCCTCACACATCCTCTTAAAATTAGCCTGATACACTTTCTTTCCAGAGCTTCCTTGTAAGGTTGGCAACAATTCTTCCTTTGCTTCTTTAAGTGAAAATTTTTCCATTTCTTCAAAGGTCAGATTCCGACCAAAACAAACTTTGTCAGACTGAATAGATGTCATCGATGTGTGTTGAGATCGAGAGAGGATCCATTGCTGTAGTTCATTAACTAAGGGATGACTAGCCTCGAAATAGCCCTGCGAGACTTTCTTCCCAGGCACATTCATTAAATGAGGATTTTCATTTAAGGCGATGATATATTCCAGCAATTCAGGAGGTTTGGGGAGTTCTCCCTTTTGAAGCAGCGATTTAAGATGATTTTGCAAATAGACAAACTGTGTAATAAGCGTAGCTAAAGCACCTTTTTTAAATGCTGCTTTGATTCTGAATTTATTGTTAGGATCCTCATCATATAAACATTTTCTTTCTTCTTCAGTAAATAGATTTGAGTATTCTTCTTCCTTTTCGATCACATCATCTATCCAACTCAATAAGAACGGATCAGCATCTAAGGAGCAAAATTTCTCTAGCACACTCTGATCTAACGGTCTGTCTTGAAATAGATAAAATAGATCACTACAAAAATTGACAGGCTCGACAAAAGAGATATCATTAGCAGTGCAATAAATATTATCCTGGGAATCTAAAATATAAGTAGATAAGCGTCCATCTCCAGGGCGGGTGAGGACTAAGCAGAGGAGCATCCATGTCCATCTTTCCCACTGCTCAGGCTTTTCAAGTTTCAGGCGGGTCAGTAATCGCTGTTTCAATGCGATCCCTCCTGGCACAGTATGAGAGATCAGAACGGGATAGAGTTCGCTGCCATCGACTTCAAAACGTACGAGCTCAGTTGGGGGTGTAAGCTCCCCACAAAGGCGGAAAAAGAGGTTATGTATGGCATATTCCATCAAGGGATGGGTCGGTTTTTGCGTGAAATGAAGCCCAGCAGCGCTTGTGGCAGTATGGGCACTTCCGTGGTGTCCATTTTTGAGATTACTAGTAGTTTCATCAATAATTTCTCGAGCGATTTCGGGTCTTAAGTAGCGGATCCCCATAGAGGACCTCACTAGCGCCCTTGGCGCCCATGGAGCTTTGGGATCAAATGGAAGATCTGAGAGCTTACTAGTCGTAATGGCTTTAAGTTGAGTTTTCAGATCCATCTGTCTTTTTAAAAATGATAAGCGAACCCCTGCTCTATTGGGAATTTCTCTGAGCTGCTGAAGTTGATCTTTCTCGCCATAGTTTTTTTCTAAAACCTCGAGATATGCCTTTCGAAGAGCCTCTTGGTCAGACCTTTTAGACAGCATGGTAAAGATAGCTACGTGTATTTCAATAGGTGCTTTAATGAGATATGTTGCAATGGAACGGATTAGGGAAATGAAAAATTGGGCACCTTTTTCAGAAATGCTAACCTCTTTAAGACACATGGAAATAAGCTCTAAATTGCGAAAAAAAGTCTCATCGGCCTCATTTCCTAGGACTCTCGTCAAACACATAGCATAGACCTGAAGCTCCAATCCATTCTGCATGGCAGCTGCTTGCATTAAGCCTCTACTATTCCTAAGTTCTTCACTTGCGTATTGAAGCGCCGTTCCATTTTGCTTGATGGCTTCTAGAACAATCGACTTATCTCTTTTATGCTCTTCGCTTGCATACTGAAGGGCTTCTCCATCTTGGGTCACAGCGGCGAGGACAATCTCTCTATCCCTCTTAAGCTCTTCACCTGCATACTGGAGGGCCTGTCCATTTTGATTCACAGCGGCGAGGACAATCTCCCTATCCCCTTTAAGCGCATCGCTTGCATAACTGAGGGCGAACCCTTTTTGAGTCACTGCGGCGAGGATAACACCTCTATCCTTCATAAGATTTTTACTTGCATATATGATGGCGTATCCATTCTGTCTCACAGCCGCGAGGACAAACTTTCTATCCCTCTTAAGCTGTTCACTGGCAAATTGAAGTGCAAGTCCATTCTGTCTCACAGCGACAAAGATAAGCTCCCTAACCCAATTATCACTTGCATACACGTCAAGCCCATTCTGAGTCCCCGAGATAAGGACGAGTTTTCTATCCCTTTTGAGCTGTTCATCAGCATACTGCAGGGCAAGGCCATTTTGGGTCACAGCAGCAAGAACAACCTCTTTATCCCTCTTTAGCTCTTCACTGGCATAATTTAGGGCAAGGCCATCATGGGTCACAGCCTTGATGACAACCTCCCTATCCCTCTTAAGCTCTTCGCACGCAATGTCCAGGACACCCCCCGCTTTGGTCACAGCTTTTAGGACAATCCCTTTATCCCTCTTAAGCTCTTCATTTGCATTTACTAGGGCCCACCCCGTTTGGGTCACAGCATTTAGGACAATCCCTTTATCCCCTTTAAACTCTTCACTTGCATGTTCGAGAGCGAATCCATTTTGAGTTACAGCTGCAAGGACGATCTCTTTATCCCTCTTAAGCTCTTCACTTGCATATGCAAGGGGCCACCCCTTTTGGGTCACTGTAGCCAGGACAAACGCCCGGTCCCTCTTACGCTCTTCACTTGCAAACTGGAAGGTTCCTCCATCTTGGATCACAGCTGCGAGAATAACCTCCCTATCCCTCTTAAGCTCTTCACTTGCAAACTGGAGGGCCAACCCATTCTGGGCCACAGCAATGAGGACAACCTCTTTATCGCTCTGAAGTTCTCTACTTACATACTGCAATGACAATCCGTTTTGCTTTAAGGCTACTTTTACAAATTCTTTAGTATTCCAAAGTTCTGCCGCTTCATTATTAGATTTCGGTTTATTTGAAGAAGGTTGTGAATAAAACTGTGGGTGTAGACTTGGAGCAGCTGGCGGAACATTGCGAACTGTGACCATTTTCTCTCGGAGAATCGATAATTCTTTTTCATAAAGAGCCTTCAATTGATGATACAATTCACAAAGATCAGAGAATCCAACAGGACTAACTGTGTGGAATAAGGAATTTAATTTATAGTTATCTAGAGATCTGAGATTTTCAACTAAAGGTGTTAGCATGCTTTCATTCGGATTGTGTTCATTTTGCATGCGATAGATTTCTTCTGCGATCTCCTCATACCCATTCTGGATCGTTTCGATTCCGAGATCCTTATGAGATCCCAAACGGTTACTTTCTATACAGAGCTTTGCTTCATCAATTAGTTTTAGAATAGCAGTACGATTACTTTCCGAATTGTCTACTTGAGCCAGCTGTGGAGAAGGCACACTGGAAACATTGTTGTTATTGTTTACACGATAACGATCACTACTATCTATAGGGCGTAACATATGCCTCTCCTCATTCGGTTTGATTCCGCCATTTATTATGACTAGTCATAGATTTCTCTATTGAATGGAAAAATTTTAATCGTTAAATTTTTTTTGTACATAAAAATATGCGCAGAGCCATTCCCGAATTATACCGTATAAGTCAACAAGAGCGGATTTCTCAAAATCTTGCCATAAACAGTCGATCTAAATATTCTTATTCTTAACAATATGAAGACCTCGACAAATAAATACTCGCTTAGCCTACTTTTCATCGTCTTATTGATCTTCTCTACGGGTATACTGATGGTCTTTAACACCACGTCCGCGGAGGTGCTCGATCGCTCCCTCGAACGAAGTACCCACTACGCTTTTATCCGGCAGTTGGTCTACGCTTTCATCGCTACGGGATGTGCGATCGGGGTCTTTTTTCTCGGGTATGAAAACGTTCTCCGTCTCTCTGGCGCTTTTCTCTTTTTAGGGACCGTGATGCTCATCCTTGTCTTTGTTCCTAAAATTGGGCAGCAGATCAATGGAGCACACCGTTGGATCAACCTATTTGGCAACTCACTCCAGCCCTCAGAATTTGTCAAAGTCTTGCTCCCTTTGTATACGATTCATGCGATCCGCCGCTATAAAGAGGGGATGACCTTCAAGCCCTTTCTTCGGTTAATTACTACCTTAATGGTTCCCCTTGCCCTCATCTTGATCGAACCCGATAACGGGACGGTCGCGATCATTATGATGGCTCTACTGATTCTATTTATATTGATGAGGATCCGCTGGGTCTATTGGGCCATCCCGCTCTGTGTCTGCATGGTCTGCGGGGGGATCGTCGCTTCAAAGATGAGCCATGTGCCCGACCGGATCAAAATTTACCTTAACCCAGAGCTCGATTTGCGAGGCAAAGGGCACCAACCCCATCAGGCGCGCATCGCAGCTGGATCGGGCGGGCTATTTGGAAAGGGATTTGGCGAAAGCTTTCAAAAATTAGATTACCTGCCTGAGGCTCGCAGCGACTATATCGCCGCTATCTTTGCGGAGGAATTTGGCTTTATAGGGATGCTGGGATTAATCATGCTTTATATCACTTTGGGGGGGCTCGGTTTTACTATCGCAGCCAAGGCTTCAAAAATTGAGGGTTTCTATTTAGTCGCCATTCTGACATTCTTAATCTGTTTTCAGGCTTTTTTAAACCTTGGAGTAGTGTCGGGTCTGCTACCTAGTAAGGGGACAAACTTACCCTTCTTTAGCCATGGGGGTTCCTCTTTATTGGTTAACTTCATCTCGTTGGGGTTAATCTTAAGTGTCGCCCGGCAGCAGAAAAAAACTGTATATGCCTAGAAAAAGTAAGATTTTATTTGCGGTAGGGGGAACTGGGGGGCATCTTTTTCCAGCTCAAGCCCTTGCTCGCGACTTGAAAGAGATACGAGGCGATATAGAAATCCTCTTTGGCGGAGGACGCTTAAGCTCGAATCTTTTTTTTCACAAATTGAAGTTTCCCTTTCGAGAGGTGACGAGCAGCAGCCCTTTCCGCACCCAGCCTGTTAAAGCGGCGCTGCAAATCGGCCGCGGAATTCTCGAGAGTTTCGATCTGATTAAGGAATTTTCCCCCGATCTGATTATTGGCTTCGGCAGTTTTTACAGTTTTCCAATTCTTGTCACGGCTCGCCTAAAGGGGATTCCCTATATCTTGGTCGAATCGAACGTACTCCCAGGGCGGGTCAACCGGCTATTTTCCTCTAAGGCGCAATTCTCTGCGGTGCAATATGAGGAGGCAAGGCACTCTCTAAAGGGGAAATCCGTTCCGGCTAAAATGCCTTTCTGGTCTCAAGAAAACCAGGGAATGGTTTTTGCACCTGCAGATGCTCGCAAACACTATCAGCTTGATCCTGAGGCGTTCACTCTGCTCGTTTTCGGAGGATCGCAAGGGGCGGAGGCGATTAACAGGGCGGTGGTCGAACTCCAATTAAATCTTGCATTTCAAGTGCTGCATTTTTGCGGTAGAAACCAAGATGCAGATGCGATCCAAAAGCGGTATCAGCAGCGGGGTATTGCTGCTTGTGTCAAACACTTCGAAGAGCAAATGCACATCGCTTGGGCAGCGGCCGATCTTGCTATTTGCCGAGCTGGGGCAGGCACGATGGCTGAAATGGAGATCTTTCATGTACCAGCTATTCTAGTTCCCTGGCCAGGGGCAACCGATCGGCACCAACATAAAAATGCGGACATCATGCAAAAAATCGGCGGTGCGCTGCTTCTTGAAGAGAGCGATCTTGGCAATCTAGGAAGCAAAATCGAGCAAATCTTTACGGAATTACCCAAAATGAAGAGCAATTTAAAAGGGTATCGGGAGAGGGAAACCAGCCATTTAGCAACCCTCGTCCTTAACCATTTGGAGAACAATTGATGAAGAAACATTACCATTTCGTAGGCATCGGGGGCGTTGGGATGAGTGCTCTAGCCCGCATTCTCTTGCAAAAAGGGGAGAAAGTGAGTGGAAGCGATTTGAAAGAATCGCCTAGAACAAACGAGTTGAAAAAAGACGGGGCTGAGATCTTTGTCGGACATCAAGAGTCCAATGTGAAAAAAGCTACCGTTGTGATCTATTCTACCGATGTTCCCCAGGATAACCCCGAGATTATCGCTGCGAAACAAAAGGGGATGCCAGTGATCCACCGCTCGGAAATGCTCGGGAAGCTGGTGGTTGGTTATGCTCCATTGCTGGTCACAGGAACACATGGCAAGACGACTACCTCCTCTCTTCTAGCCCATACGCTCATTACGGCGGGGCGCGATCCCTCTTTTGCAGTCGGCGGATACTTAACAAGCTCCAATACCAATAGCCATTACGGAAAAGGGCATTATTTTGTCGCAGAAGCCGATGAGAGCGATGGCTCCTTCATCAATTACCCTGGGTTCGGGGCCATCATCACCAACTTAGAACATGACCACATGAACTATTGGAAAACAGAAGAAGCGCTTGTCGAAGGATTTCGAAAATTTGCATCTCACATCGCTTCTAAGCAGCATCTTTTTTGGTGCTATGATGACAAGCTGCTGAAAACGCTCCATCTCAAGGGGTATAGCTACGGGTTTACCGAAGGGGCTGACCTCTTTATCGAGAATTTCCGACAAGTGCACTGGCACATGATTTTTGACCTGACCTTCGAAGGGAAGAGGTACCGGGAGATCCAAATTCCTCTGATCGGCGCTCATAATGTGCTCAACGCAGCCGCAGTCTTCGGCCTTGGATGTAAGCTCGATCTGACTGAAGAGCAGCTTCGACAAGGGCTTGTCAGTTTCCCAGGGGTTGGCAGGCGCCTTGAGAAAAAAGGGGCATTTCAGACCATCGATATCTACGACGATTATGCCCACCATCCAACGGAAATTTTTGCTACCCTGCGGGCGCTTAAGAATGCGTCAGCTGGCAAGCGGATCGTCCTTGCATTCCAGCCCCATCGCTATAGCCGAACTAAGTGCTGCCTGGATGATTTTGCCGATGCGTTCGAATATGCAGATGAGGTGGTCATCACAGAAGTTTATGCTGCCCATGAAACACCGATTCCTGAGTTGACCCCAGACAAAATCTTGAGCCGAATCAAGGCGGGGGGCTACCAGAAGATTCGCTTTGTCGAGCGGGCCAATTTACCCCAATTTTTATCTCAATTTCTTAAGCCAAAGGATGTTTTGATTACCATGGGTGCAGGCGATATTACTGCTGTAGGGCCTGCAGTCCTTGATGTGTTGAGACCCCGCGCGGCCAAAAATGATGAATGTGGACCGCGCCAAAGCCCCGGGGTTGAAGTCGTCTCAGAAGGGGGGCTATATTAGAATTAATATTGTCCCCCTTCTGAGACTTCAACCGCAGGAGCTTTCGCGTGGGTTCAAATTCATTATTTTGGGTCGCGCGGGGTCAGATAAATGAAAAATAAGCTGACTCTTTCGCAATCCCTTCTCTGGATCTTTTTCTCAGCTATTGCCGTCAATGCGCTTGCATACACGGGCATTAAAGGGGTCTTGTTTTGGAAAAAAATGCGGGGGATCGACCATCGAGTGCCTATCAGAGCGATCGTCCAAACAGGGCCACAAAAAGAGGCGCTCAAGACCGGCTATCTGGCTGAGCTTTTGGAACTCTCAGTCGATAAACCCACACTTAGCTCCGATTTCGATGTAAAGGAGGCCGAAAAAAAACTGGCTGACTCGCCCGTGATCAGTACAGCCAAGGTCAAGATCCAAGAACCTGGGATTCTCTATATCGATTATACCACCAGGCAACCTGTGGCTCTCCTCATCGATTATGAAAATGTAGCACTCGACAAAGAGGGCTTTCCCTTTCCAGTCGCACCCTTTTTCACGCCAAAAAAACTGCCAGAAATCTATTTGGGCATGGAAGAGGAGCTGCAGTGGAATCAACCGATCGCTGGAGAAAAAATTCTCCTGGCTTTTGAACTGCTCGAGCTGATCAATGGGCCCATTGTCGGCGATCTATTCAACGTGAAGCGGATCGACGTCTCAAACGCCTTTGAAATGAGCTACGGCAGGCGAGAGATCGTCCTATTTACCCAAGATGAGATCTATCTTCCCTATCAGGGCAAAGAGATCCGTTTCGTGATCCCTAGAATCCTCCGCCTGCCAACCAAGAAATATGCACAAGAGCTCGGCAACTATCTGAAATTTCGGGAGCATAGGCTTGAGAAAGAGAAAGCAGAGTTAAAAGTTCCGCAAGAAGGGCAGCTTCTCGTTAAGTGCCCGACGGTAACTATCGATTTGCGTATCTCACAGCTGGCTTTTATCGACGAAGCAAAGAAATAAATTTAAAGTAGAAGCTAAAATTGAAAAATGGTAATGTTTGCTAAAACATTTAAACCTGAGTTGAAAATATGAAAGAGTTTTTTGATTATATCATAAAGAACCTCGTCGATCAGCCTGACGCTGTAGAAATCCAAATTGTCGAAGGTGAAAAAGGAACCCTGATTGAAGTGCGCGTTTCCCCGGAAGATGTGGCCAAAGTGGTTGGCAAGAAGGGGAGAATTATCAATTCTCTACGCACTCTAGCCATTACTGTTGGCGCACGTTTCGGCCAAAGAGTCCGTCTAGAACTCATGAACAGCTAATTAGCCTGCATAATCCGTGAACGCAAATGTTCATGGTGAATTTTTTATAGAATGAAATTCCCGTGCCAGTTATTTTGATGGTCATGGGTATTGGTGTTGAAATAAATGTCGAGCAGGAAGGAGACATCCTCATCGTAAGATTGGATGGACGACTCGATGCATCGACGACTCCTGTTGTCGAAAAAAAATTAGCCAAAGTGCTCGAAGCCAGCAAAAAGATGGCCATCGATTTTACCAATGTCGACTACTTAAGTAGCGCAGGAATGAGACTGCTTCTCTCTATGACAAAAAAGATGCATGCAAAAGAGGGACAGATCTGCTTTTTTGGCATGAGCGAAGATGTTCTAGAGATCATCAGAATGGCCGGTTTCGAACGGATTCTTAAGATTTTTAACACCAAATCTGAAGCGTTAAAATCCTTTAAGTAAATCGGGGTATTTTGACTCAAGATACGACTGTAGAAGAAAAAGAGCTGGCAAAGCTCCTCGCCCAAATTCCCCTACCTCTAAAAGAGAAAATTCCCACACGCAATAAAAAGAAAAAAGTCATCGTCATTGCCGGGCCAACTGCTGTCGGCAAAACCAAGCATTCTCTCGTGATTGCCAAGGCGCTAGGAGGAGAGATTATCTCTGCTGATTCGATGCAGGTGTACCGTGGAATGGATATTGGGACCGCCAAGGCAAGCAAATTAGATCGACTCCAGGTCCCTCATCATTTGATTGATATCCGGAACTTAAGTGAAGGCTTTAATGCGATGGATTTCTATCGGGAGGCTCACAAAGCAATCCGCGATATCATCTTGCGCGGCAAAGTTCCAATTGTAGTCGGTGGGACAGGTTTTTATATCCATGCATTGATCTACGGCCCTCCACAAGGCCCCAGCTCTATTCCAGAGGTCAGACAGGCGCTGGAAGATGAAATTGCCAAATTCGGGACCGAAACGATGTATCAGAAACTCAAAAAAGCAGATCCCGATTACGCCAAGAGCATCACTGCAGCCGACCGGCATAAGATTGTCCGGGCACTTGAGATCATCACGATCACCAAGAAAAAAGTTTCCGATTTTCCCAAGATGCAAAAAGAGGATACCCCTTACGATTACCGCTGCTGGTTCCT
>JAGVJV010000276.1 GCA_020050965.1 Parachlamydiales bacterium | reverse complement strand
CTCCAAAGCCGCCGCTTTGGCCGCTGCAAGGGAGATCGCTAAAATCGAGTTAGCCCCAAATTTGGCCTTATTGGGAGTGCCGTCGGCTTCGATCATCGCCTGATCGATCCGTATCTGGTCAAAAATGTCTTTGCCTATAAGTAGAGCAGTCAATGGTCCCATCACATTGGCGACGGCCTTGGTGACCCCTTTGCCGAAATAGCGATTTTTATCTTTATCGCGCAGTTCGACAGCCTCATTTTCTCCGGTAGATGCTCCAGAGGGGACGGAAGCGAGTCCAGTCGATCCAGTGTCGGTGGTGACGCTCACCTGGAGTGTCGGGTTTCCTCGCGAATCGAGGATTTCAAGGGCATCGATATGTTTAATGACGGGCATAAATTTATCTCTTTAAATAATCCTTTAGACTCATTATTAAAGCGCAATAAGAGTCAAAACGCAAGCGAGAAATTTCCCCCTCTTCCAATGCTTTTTGTACGGCGCATTCTGGTTCATGCAGATGGGAGCAGTTGGGAAATTTACATTCCCTTCCCGCCTCATCGATCTCGGAAAAAAAGCTGCGGACCTCTTCTTCCTTCAGATCCCACATCCCAAAGCTCTTAATGCCAGGGGTGTCGATGCAAAATCCGTGTCCTTCGATGGGGAGGAGCTTCGACGATGTAGTCGTGTGTGAGCCTTTGCCTGTCTTTTCGACTACCTCTCCGGTGAGGAGGCTTAGGCCTGTGATGGCGTTGATCAGCGAGCTCTTCCCGGTTCCCGACTGGCCCGAAAAAACCGAGGATTTTCCCTCCATTGCTTTTTTAAGCGCTTCAATCCCTTCGCCTGTCGTAGTGCTCACAGGGAAAATGGGGATTTTCAGCTTGCGATAGACTGCAAGAGTTTCTTCAAACAGCCTTTTTTCTTCCATATGGTCTTTGAGTAGATCGATTTTGTTGATCACGATCACGGGGGTCATATTCCCCTTCAAGGCGGCGATGATGTACCGGTCGATAAGGGAGGTTTTTAGGGGTGGGGTGACGACGGAGGCGGTGATCAGCACTTGGTCGATGTTGACGGCGATGAGTTGTTCTTTGCGGCGGGTGATCTGCTCGGCACGGGATAAAACCGAGTAGCGCTCTTGAATATAGACGATGCTTTTGCCTTCCGGATCAAATAGGACCAAATCGCCCACTGCAATGAGATTTTTAATCTGTAAATTTTCTTTTTTTAGCGAGCCGCGTAAGTTACAGGTGTAGAGGACATCATCGCTATCGACAAGTATCCCGTCAGCCATGATCGCCAGCACTCGCCCTTCTTTGAAATCTCCTGGAGGCGGCCCTTTCTTTTGTTTGGTCAAATCGGTTTTTTTAAATTTTGACCGATCTTTCCTGGAGAGGATTTTCCGATCGCGCCGAATCTCCCGCAGCTCATCGGCATGGAACTCCTCTTCATGTTCAAAATGATCTTTCATAATGATATTATAGGCGGTTATTCCATATAATTGCACCTTGTTTAAGGGGGAGCAAATGTTTGCAGCAGCTATAACACCAAATTTTATTACAAGAGAAAGTTGGAAGGGGATTGATGGTCCTTGGGAGTTTAATTTTGAAGAGGACGGTTACGCTGAAGTATTTGAGAGTGAATCTACCAAACATCTCCTGTCGCATCAACCCATTGTTGAGAAAGATAGAGGTCTGACAGTGATGACGATTCCCGGCGGGCTATCCTTAGAAATTTTAAAAAAGATCGGTGAAAAAATGGGATGAATTTAGCCCTTACTGTACTGACTGAAGAGGAAATTTCTAGAAAAAACGAAAGGGCATATACAGTCATTTTGACCAACTCGATCATTGTAGGAACGCGGAACATGTCGAAAGAGGAGCAAAAAGCAGAAGTTGCTAAGTATGGCGGGCAGCTGCAAAGCGAACTCGAGACAGCGGCGCTGATCGTCATGACCTTTATCAGTTCTGGCCAGCGCTTATTTGATGCCAGTCAATGCAGCTATACTCGCCTTGCAGAAGATAATAGAATTGCAGGCAATTTTGATCAGAGCAATGTGGTCGAAGTGACTCAAGATTGTGTTGCCGAAAAACTAATCGGTGCTGCAGCAAAGTTCATACATTAAAATAGCCCCCGCAGCGGCGACATTCAGTGATTCAATCTGTGAGATAGGAATAGAGATTTTCGGGCAGCTGTTTTTAAGGATTTCCGAAACACCCTGCGCCTCATTGCCAAGGATGAGGATTGTTTTTGGGCTTGGCTTTACATTTGGAAGAGGAGTTCCTTCCATATCTGCTACATACACCTGGTAGTCTTTCGAAAGCTCAAGCAATTCTTCTACACTTCCCATCTTGAGTGGCAGAGAGAAAGTGGCTCCTTTAGCGGCGCGAAGGGCCTTTTCATTAAAGGGATCGACACACTGCTCCGTTAAAAATGCTCCTTCCCAGCCGAGGGCGAGAGCAGTGCGCAGAAGTGTACCGAGGTTGCCCGGGTCTGCAATTCCATCGAGAGCGAGAATTTTCTTTTTCCCTTCGAGTTTTCTCCACGGTGGCATGGCGACGATAGCGGCTACAGGTTCAGGTGTTTCGAGGCCCGTGATTTTTTTTAAGATCTCTTCGGTGACATAGAAGATCTCTTTGGCTGTACGACTGAAGGGGGTTCCCTTGCGGATAAGGAGAATGTCTAAAGCAGGTGCTTCAGAGATCTGTTTAATTCCCGCAATCACCACCTGTTTTTTTTCATAGCGAAATTTGCGCACTGTGCGGAGCTTCACAAAAGTTTTTACAATTGGATGTTGCAGGCTGCTGACTTCTTTTGGTATCATGGTATCGTTTAGTATATCTTAAAATATCGTGGCGAAAAAGAAATTTTATGGCTCCCTAGCACGCCGGATCTTGGTCATCTGCCTTGCGCTGATCATTATCCCGCTCATTTTTTATTCGGCTATCATCTGGGATAGGGATTGGCGGATCAAGCTCGATACGATTTTCTCTGAATTGACCTTGCTCGGGGAATCGAGTTTAGAAATTTACGACCAGTGGCACAATTACAAAAACGCCCAATTGGAGAATAATGGTTCTGTTGCTCAGGAATTCCCTGAAGAGACCAAACGAGCTTTTGAACAGGGGCAGTTGGTCTTTGTTCATCAGGATGAGATCGTTGTCTTGAAGCGGGTCGGGGATGAGGTCAGGGGCCTAAGCGTTCCGGGGGCCGAGTGGATCAAACTGTTTGCTTCAAGCAGGCAATTCGACATCTCTGTTGCCGATCAGAACGGTGAATTTGTCTTATCGACGGCAAAACATTTCGATCACTCTGATGAAGTTGCCTTCTATCTCCCTTTTAAAAAACTGAGTCCTTCTGAGGCCTACTCTCTTAGGAATCGACACTTGGCCCTGATCCTGCCCCTACCTGACGCTCTCTTCACTTTGCGCATCGAGATTTCAAGGGAGCAGATCAGTCAGCTAGAAGGAGGACATTTATTTAAGCGCCTCGTCGAATTCATGGTCCTTTTCATTATCCTCGGCGGAATAGGGGCTTGGGTGCTTGTCCGGCGAATGGCCCGTCCCTTTGATCAGCTCGAACATGTGATGGATGCCGTCGAGGTGAAAGATTACGATCGGAGATACCGTGAAGACCGATTTGGCTTTGAGATCAACACCTTGGGGATGAAATTTAACGAAATGCTCCAAACCCTTCTCCATAACATGGAAGAGGCTAAAAATGAGCGGGTGAGGTCGGAGCTTCTCCTTAAAGAGTTTCAAATTGGTCAGGATGTGCAGAAGGAACTTTTGCCCAAAGAGCTCCCCCAATTTCCAGGACTGAAAGTTGGACACGGTTTTGTCCCGGCGAAAGAGGTGGGAGGAGATTTCTATGACCTCTTTGTCAAAGACCAAGACCAAATGATGATCGCCATTGCCGACGCCTCGGATAAGGGGATTTCGGCCTGTCTTTATTCCCTCATCGTGCGCAGCTTGCTCCGCAGCTATGCAGAATCTGAGGAAACGCTGTCCGATACCCTGCTCCAAACCAACAATCTATTCTATAAAGATGCGCAAGCCACCAGCAATTTTGTTACTGCATGGGTCGGGTTCTATCAGGTGAAAGAAAAAAGCCTCACTTTTTCATCGGCAGGGCACCTTCCAGCCATTCTGATTTCTCCAGATGGAATGATCGAAGAACTGACTACCCAAGGGATGGCATTGGGAGTGACAGAGTGGAAAGAAGTAGAAATTAAGACAGTCCATATTGCTCCTGGCAGCCTTCTATTTCTCTATACAGATGGTGTGATCGATACATTTAATGAAAAAGGCGAGCTCTTTGGAAAGAGTCGCCTTTTGGACTTTTTGAAGACTTATCGCACTTTAGAGCCTCAGCAACTCATCGATCGATTAGTTGCCGAGGTGAATCAGTTTGCTATGCAAACGCTTCAGCACGATGACTTAAGCATCCTTTGTCTGAAAAACTCTTAGTAAGAGCCTTTTGAACCAGACTTAGCAGCAGGAGCTTTTTGCATTTGCTGTTGTGTCTGTTGTTGCTGTTGGTCCATTTTGTCGTCATTGTCATCGCTGTAGCCATTGCCATTGCCATTACCGTTACATCCACAGCAAGAGCCGCAGTTGTTACCGCATCCACATACTGGTTTGCAGCATGTTTTGCAGCAAGGCTTAGGACATGGGCAAGGCTTAGGACAGCAAGGTTTAGGACAGCAAGGTTTAGGACAGCAAGGCTTTGGACAGCAAGGCTTAGGACAGCAAGG
>JAGVJV010000267.1 GCA_020050965.1 Parachlamydiales bacterium | reverse complement strand
TTATTGCTATTGATCTACTTCGTCTTTTTAGGTTTAAGTCCCTCCGTGCTGCGCGCCTTCATCATGATCACACTCTATGTCGTGGGACTCCTGCTCAAACGGCGCAGCGACCCGCTTAACCTCCTCGGCATCGCCCTCTTCATCGAACTTCTCATCGATCCCCTCACTATTGCCCACATCGGCTTCCAACTGAGCTTTCTAGCCACTCTTGGCATCCTCCTCTTTCATTCTCACGTTAATCGTCTTCTGCAACCATTGCTCCCAATGAGAAAATTCTCCACTCTCAAACAATTACCGCTGCTCGACCAACACGGCTACCTCCTCGCTGCCCTCATCCGCAATGCCCTAGCCCTCAATCTCGCCGTCCATTTTTCCACCCTCCCCGCCATGCTCTACATTTTCCACGCCTTCCCCCTCCTTAGCCTCCCCTTCAATCTCTTTTTTACGCCCCTGCTCGGCATCTCGATGATGCTCCTCCCCTTCGGCCTCCTCATCCCGCCGATTGGCAAACTCAATGCCCTCTATACCGGCTGGCTCTTGCAAATCATTGCCAATCCTCCTGAGATCCTGAACTACAAAATTTTTGTTAACACCCTCTCTTACCCTATGGTGATTGCCCTCACCTCCATTATCTGTGCAATGGGATTGACCAAAAGGTGGCAAACGAGTAAAATCGAAAGCATTTCCTGGCGATCGTAGTTCAGTTGGTTAGAACGTTGGATTGTGATTCCGAAGGTCGCGGGTTCGAGTCCCGTCGATCGCCCCATTTTCTTTAGCTATGCAAGAGCTCAAATCCAAAATAATCGAAACTCCCCTAGGCCCCATGTGGGCAGCCGCAGACGAAAGCGCGCTTCACATTTTAGAATTCTATGATGGACAAAAAGAAGAGATGGGTCACGCTGAACCACTTGAGCAAATTGCACGAGAGCTAAAGCTTTATTTCCAAGGTAAACTTAAAGAATTTAAGACCCCACTAGCCCTCAAAGGAACACCCTTTCAAAAACAGGTTTGGGAAGAACTGCTAAAGATCCCTTATGGACAGACTATCTCCTATAAGGATCTTGCAATTGCTGTTGAAAATCCTCTTGGATGTCGAGCAGTAGCACAAGCCAATGGAGCCAACAACCTTGCGGTCATTATCCCCTGCCATCGGGTGATTAACCATAATGGCGGGATAGGCGGCTATGGCGGCGGATTAGACCGAAAAAAATGGCTCTTAGACCTTGAAATTACCTACAAGCCACAAAATTAAAGACTTTTTCTAGAGGGCCTTCCACATCTACTTTAGCAGTGAAACGGGCAGCCCGATTGTTCTTCATAGCAGCTCGTACTACATCAGTATCGGCATTTAAGCGGTCGCTGGCTAGATAAAGTGCGCGGTAATCTTGAGCCACAGCTGCGAGCATGAAATCTTTATCATCTTTGAGCTTCTTACTGACAGAATAATACACATCAAACTCTATAGCCATCGCAGCGAGTACGAAGTCTTTATCGTGTTGAAGGCGATCGCTCGCATAATTAAATGCATGTCTATCCTCCTTAATCATGTCAAGCATGAAGTCTCGATTGTCTTTAAGCCGATCCCCGAGATACCGAGAGGAATGTTCATTGATTTCAAAAGCCGCAAGCATGAATTCCTTGTCATTTTTAAGTCGATCGCTTGCTTTCTCAAGTGTAAATTTATTAATTTTTACAGCTGCAAGCATAAAGTCTTTATCGTCTTTAAGTCGCTCGCTCGTATAATCAAATGCTCTGTAATCAACTTCCCCAGCTGCAAGCATAAATTCTTCATTATCTCTTAGCTTTTTATTAGCATATTTGAGTGTAATGGTACCATGCTCAATTGCGGCAAGCATGAAATCCTTATCATTCTTTAACCGCTTACTCGCATTTCGAATTACAAACATATTTCTTTTAATTGCGGCAAGCATGAAATCCTTATCATCAAAGAGCTCATCGTCTGCATAACTTGCTGCATCAATACCTTCTTCAAGCATTGCAATCATAAATTCTTTATCAAATAGAAGCTCCTCACTTACATAATCAAATGCATCGTTATCTTCTTGAACTCTAGCGATCATGAAATCCTTATCCCCTTTCAATTTTGGGCTCGCATACCATAGTGCACGCACATCCTCATCGGCAGCAGCATTTACGACATCGGGATCTTCTTTCAGTAGATAATAAGCATCCTTAAGTGCAAAGCCATCCTTACTAACAGTCTCAAGCATATAAGCCTTATCATTGTATTTCCGGGTGGCCAGGTCATAAATAGCGATGAGTATATTTCCTAGAATAGGAATGAGGAGGAGGATACAACGGAAAGCAGTTTTTTGTTGGAGATGAGTATAGTAGTGGCTATTTGCGACAGTTGTTTTACTTAAGAAGGGAAGGACGACACATTTCTGGAAAAGGTCAATTAAATTGTTTGCAGAACTGACAATTGGAACATAATTACAAATATTGTCCGCCTTAACTAAAAAACCTTCAATACGACCCACCATAACTTATACCTTATTTAATGTTTCTTAAATATTATAGCATGTTGATCATCGCTCTGACAATTAAAATAAAAAATTTGTATTTTGACATTCGGAGCCCTCTCAATAAAGGCATATGTGGAAACGACACCTCATCCCATCATGGAAATGACCTGGGAAAATTACTATCAAACGGCTGAAATCCTGGTACAAAAAATCGAGGAATCCGATTGGGAGTTTGAACCCACCTATCAGCCATTTTTTGAGTGATTTCAGGCAAAAGTTACACCGTGTAAACAAATTCTTGGTTCATTCTTTGATAAAATAGGTCTCGGACTGCCGGGTTCGGGTTGCAAATGTTCAGTGCGTTTTCATAGGATTCTTGTATCTGCTGATTTTTGACGCGATGATAAGAGTCTCTCAGAATGTACTGCACCACTTTTATACTTAGAATGGCCGCCACAGCCAAATATTCTAAAGCATGACCTGTGTTTGCATAATTTGCCGTTGCATCTGCCACTTTGGATTGATTGGAAGATGCTAAATCAAAGGGATTTTGGAGGACAAAGGGTTTATAACAGCCATAGGTCCCGATGACGAGGATAGGAATGCTTAAGCTCACTAAACCCGTTGCTATGAAAATGAAAAGACTTTTTACAGCTGTGTTAACATAAGAGCTATTTTCGATATCCACGGCAATTTGTCTTTTCAGAAGGCGAAAAATTTTAACAGTTGAGAGCCTGTTTCTCTTTTCCTCATCAATCTGTGATTGAATCTGTGTAAGATCTAAGCAATCGCCTTCTGCTAAGCCATGGTAATGAGCTAAGCGATCGTTTTTTTTCTCCACCAGAAAGGCTCTCTGATCAGGAGTGAAATTTTGGTTTTCACTTAAGGCTCTATCGTACACCTCGGTGATCTCTCTGCAAACCCGTCGATTATACGAGTTAATAAAGAGGTGCGCTATAGGATGGAAGACGAATTCATACAGTTGAACCATGTAGGTTACGGCCATCCCTGTATTTCCAATATTTTGAGCAGCTCCTGTTGCAGTCGAATAATCTGAGGATTCAAGATCGCTTAAGGGGACGACCTGAAAGGTTTTCAGACAGGCCCATGCCCCGATAAAAGCTGGGAAAATAGCAGCCAATCCAACCAATGAAATGACCGCTTTAGCAGAAAAAATGAAGGGGGTCGTTCGAACCTCTTCGATGACTGAGGCAAGGGCTTGACGAATCACCTTATTGTACGGGCGAGCCAATTGCGCATCAATTTCCATTGTGATTGGACTAAGACTCTGAGCTATTTCGAATCTGTTTTGGATCAACATTTTGTAACCTTGGTTTCAAATGTAACCTAAGTTACGATATGCCAGCTGTTTTCTTCAATGTTTTTTTTTAATAGAAATTATGCTAGAGTCTACTCTATGGAAACTGCTGGAAAACGTGCACTTCACTTTCAAAAAGTAAGAAGACAGCATCTGTGCGAATTAATCGAAGATTATACCGAAATGATTGCCGATTTAATTGAGGCTAAGGGGAAAGTTCGAGTTTGCGATTTGGCCCGAGAAATGGGGGTCTCCCATGTCAATGTTATTAAAACGATCAAGAAATTGGTGAGAGAGGGCTATTTGGTCGAGAATATGCATCCCCTGATCGATCTAACTCCCAAAGGCCAAGAGCTCGCATCCTACTCAAAGAAACGACATCTGATTCTGTTTCATTTCCTTCGTAAATTAGGAGTACCAGAAAACATTGCAGCAGAAGATGTCGAGGGGCTCGAACATCATATTAGCCCCGAAACATTAAATGCCCTAGAAACACATCTATACTGCTGACACTTGAAAGCTGGAGAATTTGCCAACACCAGAGGAGATAGATTTGCGTCCGATCCCGCTTAAGCTTACTATTGAGAAACTAGGAGATGGGCGGATCGGACGCAAAGATGCTACTCTGGCTAAGGCAAAACTCTAGCTTTCCAGTGGAAGCAGTATATATCCTTTCTGTTCCAAAGGCACCAAAAAGGACTGATTCAATCACAGGAGAGCCTTAGGGGCATCTTTGCGTCCGGCGCTCACAAATTCTCCAACTTTTGAATGAAATTGTTGCCTCTGAACAATTAAAATAAAAAATTATTAGATGCAAAAAAAGTTTTGTTTATCATTTTGCAAAACCCCAGGGAAAGCTTATATCGATTGCCAAACTGATTTGTATCTTCACATTCGGAGCCTTCTCAATAAAGGCACATGCGGAAACCACACCTCATCCTATCATGGAAGTGATCTGGGAAAAGTATTATCAAACGACTGAAATCCTGGTGCAAAAAATCGAGGAATCCGATTGGGAATTTGACCATATCATCTGTATTGCGCGGGGAGGAATGCCCCTAGGCGATATGTTCTCGAGGGTGTTTAAAAAACCACTGGCGATCGTCCTCGCAAGTTCCTATAAAGGCGAGAAAGGGATGAGTCAAAAACAGCTCGTTATTTCTGAAATCGCTACGGTATCTGGGCTTAGCAAAAAAGTTCTCCTGATCGACGACTTAGCCGATTCGGGGCAAACTCTTAGGGCAATTAAATCGCACCTCCTCGCTAAATATCCAGATATCGAAGAGGTACGAACCGCAGTGCTCTGGTATAAGACAGGTTCTGAGTTCGCTCCAGAC
>JAGVJV010000108.1 GCA_020050965.1 Parachlamydiales bacterium | reverse complement strand
CCGATTTTGCCCGAGTCGTTCAAGAGCTTGGCACGTTCACAAACTCCCAAGTCAACAATGCCCTCATCGACCTCTCCCCTGCTCAATACGGCGCCATCGAATGGATCAATGCCCGCAATAATAGCTATATCGTGGGTCTCCTCTCCCAATACCAATTTGAATTGTGCTGCTCGCCGCGCGACTGCTGCAATTGCAGCTGTCAGACCAATATCTGGATCAATGGCTTCGGCAATTTCATCAATAACCACGGCTGGTACGACCATCTAAGACCCTTTCAAGCAAATGCTGGCGGCGTCCTCGCTGGAATAGACTACTGCTTCAATCCTTGCAACTACATTGGCGCGAGCTTCGGTTACACCTACACCGACCTGCACTGGAAGAATCATGGCGGCAAAGGGCACATGAATAGCTACTATGGCGCCCTCTACTCCATCTTCAAGACGTGCTATTTTAACGTAGACATTTCCGTCATTGGCGGAGGAACCGACTACGACCTCAAACGGCACCTCCGTTTCGGCACCATCAACCGCACTGCAAAAAGCGACTTCTGGGGCTGGTTCCTCACTTCCCACCTCGGCCTACGTGGCAACTGGGAGTGCTCGTGCCTCAACATCGAACCCTTTGCTCTAGTCGATTACCACTACTGGCGCCGCGAAGGATTCCATGAGCACGGAGCCCAGAGCCTCAGTCTCAACGTCCGCGCAAAGACTCAAAACATGCTCCGCGCTGAAGCAGGGATTAAAGGTTACTACTCGATCATGTGCGACTGCTCTTGCTTTGCCCCCTTCCTCGGCCTCTCCTATGTGGGCGAATTTCCTCTCCATAGATCCAAGCAAAGAGCCAGTTTCACAGGACAATCCTGCGTGATCCAAGCGACCAGCTATGATGATATTGTGAACCTAGGCTCACCAGAAGTTGGCCTGAAATGGACTCACTGCAACGGTTTTTCTTTCGTCGTCGGCTACAAAGGACTCTTCAATAATAAGACGAGTATCAATGAAGTGGAAGGGCGCTTAGAGTGGGTTTTTTGAGCGATTCTGGCAAAAGAATTTTCATCACAGGAATCGCTGGTTTCATTGGGTTCCATCTGGCTAAGGCCTTGAAGGCGAGGGGCGATGATGTAGCCGGATGCGATAGCTTTAACTCCTATTATGATCCAATTCTCAAGCGCGAGCGGGCAAAAATTCTCGAGGACTTAGGCGTTCAGATCACTGCCTGCGATATTTGCCATAGAGATCAGTTTGAAGAACTTGTTGATAAGCATCGAACGACCCATTTGGTCCATTTGGCCGCGCAGGCGGGTGTGCGATACAGTATTACGCATCCTGAAAAATATCAAGAGAGTAATTTGGATGGCTTTTTCCATGTGCTCGAAGTGCTGCGGCACCGTCCGGAGATTAAGCTTACTTTTGCCTCGTCCTCATCGGTATATGGACTGAATAAGAAGATCCCCTTTTCTGAAAGCGATCCAACAGACCATCCGGCCAACTTTTATGGTGCGACAAAAAAATGCAACGAGCTAATGGCTTTTTCGTATCATCATATCTATGGGATCAAGGCAACGGGGCTCCGTTTTTTTACTGTGTATGGTCCCTACGGCAGACCCGATATGGCCTATTTTTCTTTCGCCAAGGCAATCCGAGAAGGCAAGCCGATCAAGCTATTTAATCATGGGAAGATGCGACGCGATTTCACCTATATAGATGACATTGTCGATGGAGTAGTCGCCGCTGTGGATTTGGGGGCCGATTTTGAGATCTTTAATCTGGGGAACCATCATCCTGAGGAGCTGACGACGCTTGTCAGTCTGATTGAGCACCATTTGAAGAAAAAGGCGATTGTGCAGCTGCTCCCAATGCAACCTGGAGAGATCGAGGTGACGTACGCTGATATTTCGAAAGCTAACGGGAAGTTGAATTTTAATCCGAAAACATCTCTGGAAGCTGGGATGGAAAAGTTTTTAAGATGGCTTTCATGAAAAAACTTGCTCTCATTTTTCTATTTGTTCCAGCTCTTCTGAGGGCCGATTGTTGTAGGCCTACCCTTCTCTCGTTTGGCGTGGGGGGCTTTGATATGCTCCGCCCTCATGAGCGGATGCTCCAATTTCAGGCGGAATACAAATGGTGCGCCTCGTGGCATGGGCTACAACCGTTTGCGGGTTTGATGCTCAATGCAAAAGGTTCAGTCTATTTTTGTTTCGGAGGCTGCTACGACATTTATCTGGGGAGACATTTCGTTTTGACACCTAGCTTTGCTCCTGGTGTCTACTTCAAGAATAGGGGGAAGGAGCTCGGGTTGCCGCTTGAATTCCGCTCGTCAATTTCGTTTGCGGCAGAATTTTGCAGTTACCATCGCTTAGGGATACAATTTTACCACATCTCCAATGGAAGCTTAGGCTTCAAAAACCCCGGCGAAGAATCCCTCGTGATCTTTTATAGCATCCCTCTTTTATGACCGTGCGGACAATCGGGCTCATCGCAGCTAGGGTTCAATCCCAAAAAAGTTAGACTGACTAATACTGAATATAGAATCCATTTCATTTTTTTGTTCCTTTTTTTAAAAATTGAATTGCCTCGGGCAAAAAGCCGATTAAATCGGTGGCCACGACGCAATAGGGGGTCTCTTTCTCAGAGGCGATTTCCCCTGCTAAGGCATGCAACAGAGCCCCGAGAGCAGCGCTATCTCGCATCTCCAGCCCCTGAGCGACAAGGGCTCCAATTATCCCGGTCAAGACATCGCCTGTGCCAGCCTTGGCCATCCCTGGATCACCATGGTGGATAATCAGGGGTGTAGTATGAGGATGGAAAATGACTGTGGGTCCGCCCTT
>JAGVJV010000008.1 GCA_020050965.1 Parachlamydiales bacterium | reverse complement strand
TTTCCAGTTCGCCAATCAACTTCTTGCGATAGGATGGAATCCCGTCGATCACCATCACTTTGAGCTTGTTGTTGAACTTGGAAAATTCCTCTTTCCAGTTGTAGAGGAGAGATGTGGGGCAGACGATGAGTGCGCATCCGGGACTTTTCTTCTTCAGCTGCGAAATGGCAACGATGGCCTGGACCGTTTTTCCAAGACCCATATCATCGGCCAAAATCCCGCCCAAATACATCGAGCGCAATCTTTCGAGCCAGTGGACCCCGTCGGTCTGGTAGCAACGCAGATCGGCATTAAGCTCTTTTGGCACAGGCGAGGGTTTGAGTTTTTTCTCGCCCAGCATCTGCTGCCGAATCTCAAGTAACCGCTCTGACATCGAAAACTTGATCGGCATCCCTTCGAAGAGGCCCGCATCGATGTTGGCCAAGCTCCAAAGCGGACGCTCTAAAGCACCATCTTCGAGCACAGCAATCCCCAATTCATCAAAGACCTGAATGGGGCCGGTGATCCGATCGAGATCGAGCACTAAAATCTTGGCGAGCTTCGCTTTTTTCGGATTAGCGAGCTCAATAAAGGCCTTTTTCGCCGCGATACACTCCCAAAGCTGATCGAGCTTGATCCCTTTGAGCGAACCTTGCACTTTAAGCTGAATCTGATAGCTGTCGACCTTCTCCAGATGCTCGAAATGGAGGACGAACTCAGTCTTGTCATAGATGAACTGATCGAGCAAGTTTTGAGGACAGTTGAATTTCACCCGCTCTTTGTTGCGTGGAATCACGTCTGTCATGAATTCGACGATCTTCTTGTCCGATTTCGAAATGTAAACGCCTTGCTCAGGGTTAAAGAGAAAGTCTTGGAAGAGATCCTCGATGATTTTTCGCTCTTCGACCAAGTTGCGGCCCAAAATCCCCTCGTCAGTACTAAATGAAGTGATGTGTTCATAGCTCAGTTGCGATGGCGCTTGCGGGATTCGATTGCCATCATAGATAAAATGAACAGCAGCTTCGAGTTCTCCATTCAAATAAGAAAGATCGCAAATAGTCTCCACCTGATGAACGAAAGGCAGAGTGACAAAATTCTCAATCACATTGCGGTTAGCCACCTCGGCAAACTGCATCAACTCGGGCAAAGAGTTTTCGACAAATGATCCAAACAGCGGCTCGGGGATCGTCATATCCCGAATATCTTTTAGGTTTTGCAAATGTTTGCGCGTGATCAGGTACGGGAAACGCCAATAGGTCCCTTCATAGAGTAGCCCAGGACGGGCGCACTGAAACAGAAGCACCTCTTCAAGCGTCAGCTCCTTCTCGTCGATCACAATTTTAGGGTTTAACAAAATTTTTGAAGTTGGAGGGGGAATGTACTCGATCTGAAACAGAAATTGGGCCGGCGAGGGTGAGAAATGGAGCTGATTTTCAAACCCCGTATCATATAAACCAGGCAGAACCGGCAGATCGCCATCTGAAAGGGCAAAACTGCTCTTAGAAATCTCCTGCTCAGCAAGCTCAAAGGTCCTAGCCAAAATCAGCCCGAAAAACTCCGGCTGAATCAATCCAATACGCAGGCCCCGCTCGCTAGACACATTCTCGGGGAAATCCAAATGATCCATCACCATCCGGACGATCTCCCGTTGCGTGATCTCAAAAGACTCAAGAGAAAAACTAAACCGCTTGCCACCCATGAAAATCGGCTCAGCAAAGCGGATCGAATCGATAAACGCCTTCAAATTGGGCACATGCAGCGGCTTACTCCTAAATGGCAGCCTGAGTGCCACCTGCACCTCTACAGCGCCTACACCCTTCTTCGGCAGACTATAAATGAGCGAAAATTCAGCCCTGTCAATCTCCCGCTTCTCTTCCGGTCTAAAGAATGGCGAAGCAGCGAGCATCTCCGACGAAGTGACATACTCCTGCAAGATTTGCCGCTGGAGATTTTCCTCGCGCCGCTGCACCTCTTTGTCTTCAGCAGCCTTAAACTTCTCGCGCAGCTCCTCCTTTTCCTTCTCTTCTAAGCCGCTTGTTTCGGAAAGCTCTGTCTCCTTAGAATAAGCTACTAAAATCTGGTCGAGATTCTGCTCCAGATAAAACAGAAGAGCGGCGATATGCTGACAATCATAGTTATACGGGCAGTCGCAGTTCGAATGAATCGTCTCGCACTCAAGGCGGTCGATCTCAATCTCACTTTCATAATAGTTGTCGTATTGCCCAAGGACCCGACCAGTAATCCGCATCGTTTTGCTGTCCAAATGGATCAACTTAGCAGAGACCACCTTCTGACTCTCAAAGGAATCCCGTCCTTCCTTGATGATGTTCGAAGAAAAGTCCTGTTTTAACTTGCGAAAATTGAGCATACGTAAGTTCCCTTCAATTAACTCGAAGTCCTGCTTTTGAGACTTCGATTTCTTCAAGCTCTTGGCCCTATTCGCATTTAACCTTTTGAGCCGGCGCTACGCAGGCCTGTCTCAAAATGTTCAATCCGAATAAACCCAAGATCTTATTGAACTCGAAGCCTCAAAAGCAGAACTTCGAGTTTAAAATATGGTTTTACAAAGTTTTGGATAGCCGATCAAGCAAAATCTTTTTTTGACTTTTTTTTGGATGAAAAAAAAATGCCAATTCCCTAAACTCTCATTTCTTTGCGGGTGTAGCTCAGTGGTAGAGCATCACGTTGCCAACGTGAGGGTCATGAGTTCGAATCTCATTACCCGCTTTCTAAACTATAAGAAGATGGAACATGGCTCAGAAACTCGAAGAAAAATCCCACACCAACCCAGAATATAAAAATGACCAAGTGCATGTGATTGTCCATCGCAAGCCCAATTGCGTTGTAGAGTATGAGGTAGAAGTTTTCCGCCCGATCTGCATCGAAGCATATAAAAATGCTGCAAAAAAAATTGGCAAAGAAGTGCTGGTTCCTGGATTTAGAAAAGGGAAAGCCCCACCAGAAATTGTGGCCAAGCGCTATCCCCGCGATTTAGATCGGATTTGGCAAGAAGAGATCGCCAATCAGGCCTATCGCGAAAGCGCCAAACTGGCGAGCGTCCCCGTCATCAGCAGAGAGGCCAACGTCTCCTTTAAAATGGAGAGCCACGCCCAAGATGGGGCCAAATTGACCC
>JAGVJV010000094.1 GCA_020050965.1 Parachlamydiales bacterium | reverse complement strand
GAAGATGCCTCTAGCGCAGTTGTCTCATCGGTAGCGAAAGAGCGGGGCAAGGTGCAGCTTGGCACGATCGGCTCAGGCAACCACTTCGTCGAAATCGGCGAGATTGAGCAAATCTACCTCCCCGATATCGCCCACGCTTGGGGAGTGCAAAAGGGACAGCTCTACATTTTGATCCACTCTGGTTCACGCGGATTCGGCCATCAGGTATGCCAAGATACCCTCGACCACTTCATCTCCAAAGGGTACGATCAAGGGCTTCCCGATCGACAACTGGTCGCCGCGCCGATTCAATCTCGAGATGGGCAAGAATATTTCCAAGCAATGGCAATGGCAGCTAATTTTGCTTTCAATAACCGTCAGATGATTTTGCATGAGGTGCGGCAAGCCTTTCACGATGTTCTGGGGATCCCTGCTGACAAAATCCCCCTCGTCTATGACGTATGCCACAACATTGCCAAATTCGAAGAACATGAGGTGGATGGAAAAAAAAGAAGACTCTGCGTCCATCGCAAAGGGGCCACTCGCGCTTTCGGACCTGGACACGAGGAGCTCAATCCGATCTTTCGAAAAACCGGGCAGCCAGTCCTCGTCCCCGGCGATATGGGGCGGGCAAGCCATTTGATGGTGGGCATGGCAAATCCCCTCACCTGGTGCAGTTCTTGCCATGGCGCTGGCCGGGCCCATAGCCGCGTCCAATCCTCTAAAAATTGGAGAGGGCGCGATATTTTTGACTACATGCACGCCCAAGGAGTCGAAGTGATGGCAACTTCAGGAAGGACTGTCGCAGAAGAAATGCCCGACGCCTACAAAGATGTGGACAAAGTGGTCGATGCGGTCGAAGAGGCCAGATTAGCTGGGAAAGTTGCTAGGCTCAAACCCCGATTGGTGATTAAGGGCTAACTTTTTTCTTACTCCAATAGAGTGCAGAGATTTGCTCAATGGCGCTCTTTAGAGGAGGGCTGACGGGAGGAAGCTGATCGACCACCTGCATTGCCCAACGGAAATATTCATCGGCTCGCTCCTCAGTCCAATCCTCAGGCAAACCTGTAGACAAATCGGTGAGATTATAGAGCTTATCTGCCAGCTTAATATAGGCAGCGCCTTCTGATTTGTGCGAAGCGTTGATGATTTGCAGATCTTTCCGCACCTGTTTTGGCAGATTCTTTTCATCAGTGAGCTCTTGAACATAGCTCTCCACCTCAGGTCCAAATCTCTCTCGGATTTCTGCAGGAGTGGTATTTGTATCTTCTACCGTATCGTGCAACAGAGCTGCAGTTAAGATCTTAGGATCCGAAACTTTTGCAATCGTCAGAATATTGTAGGCCACGCCGATTGGGTGGATGATATAGGGGACATGGGTGGCATTTTTTCTAGTCTGAAACTGGTGCCTTTCAGCAGCAAAGACCGCGGCATTTAAAATCGTATCGATCTCTTTTTCGGAGAGATTAGAGCTTCTCAGAGCAGTCTCAAAACGGGTATAGGCTTCGAGGACCGCTTGATTATTGTGTGAGAACTTGGCAAATTCTTGCTCTTGTGAAATCGTCATCACCTCGCTTATCTCATTGTATTTAAAGTCCTTAACTGTTTCATTGGCAGAAAACATAGTGCATGCAAACATAATTAAAAATTTATTAAACATAAAAACATCGCTCCAAAATGATTATATCTATAATAAAGGTTTTTCACATTTATTTATATATAAAATTTATTTTAGTTGAAAATATTTTAAGATAATTGTTATAATTATTTTAAAAAGGAAGTAAAGACATGTCAAATTCACTAACTATACAAAACCTCATTGATTTTCCTGCAAATCACCCCCTTCTAGTAGGCGCGGCGGTCACTGCAGCCACCAGTTTAATCACCGGCAGCCTAATCGTTGGCGTCGTTGCAGCGGGAGCACTCTATCTCATCAGTAAATCCTTTGCCTCAGCTCAACCAGTCGCAACCACACAAAAACAACCCGATCAAAGAATTGCTCAGCTTGCCAAGCGAGATGGATTTGTCTGGTTTTATAAGAAAGATGAGAACCCGGCGACAGAGGTTTTTGGCAACTTCTATGAAAGTCCATTGAACTACAATGGACGAACCTATCGCTGTGCAGAAGCCGCCTTTCAAGCACAAAAGTTTCTCGGTGATGAGCAGCAGCAATTTGAAAAGCTCGATGGGGATGGAGCTTGGAGACGAGCTCGCGAATTATCAAAAGGTTGGGACAAGGCTAGAACTGACGGATGGCGCAAGCGGAATCTCACCGTTATGGCCGACATCCTCCAAGCCAAATTTAGTACTGATCCACTGAAGAGTATCCTTCTATCAACAGAAAAAGCCTATCTTGTTGAGCACATTCCTGTAAAAGGACGGGACAGCTTCTATGGGGATGACAGTGATGGTACAGGCCAAAATATGTTGGGAAAACTGATAATGGACGTCAGAGAGAAATTAGGTGGAACAGGACGTGTCAATGCACCTGCAAAATATCTTCAGAATGTCACAAAACTCAAATAACCCTACTTTTGCTCTTGGGGAGGCGCAGCTTGCTTAGCTGAAACCATGCCTGCAGTTACGATAAAGCGCATTCCTTGCTCAACGCTCATGTCGATCGGTTTGATCTTTGAACGGGGAACAGAGGCAGTGAATCCTCCAATCTGATAGCTAAAAGGGATGAGGACACTGACCCGGTCGTCATCGCCAAATCCTGCTGGCAAATCGACAAAGTTCTCCCTCGTCACAATCGCCAAGAAACGCAACTCATCGATTTCGACCACCACCATCCGTCCACTTTTCGAAGGATCCTTATGGAAGTAGCTCATCATATCGCCGATCGAGCTATAAATCGTTTTAAATAGCGGAATTCGGATAAATAATCGATCGAGCACCTTTGTCCATTTTTGAAGCAAGAGGTTATTGACGAAAATACCAAAAAAGAAAATGAAGACAATGGCGACGAGCAGGCCCATGCCTGGAAAATAGTACTTACCAACGAGCCATTGTAGTGGAACGCGAAAAATATCTTCCAAAATGCGCAAAAGCCAAATGATAACCGCAATGCTGATTGCAATAGGGGCCAATGCGATCAAGCCCCGCTTAAAAATTTTTCCCATAAATAAATAATATGGGTATACAGAGATTTATGCAACTAATAGACCTCTTGCATAACCTCGGGTCAATCGATTTTCGGGTTCTTTTGAGCCGATTTTCGATTCAAAGTGCAGGGGTCATATGCTGGGGGCCGATATTACCCCTGCAATTTGAACCGAAAATCGAGAACCCGAGATTATGCAAGAGGTCTAATGAAGGCGATGCTTTTAGAAAAAATTGGAAGTCCCTTAAGTTTACGGGAGGTTCCGATACCGACACCTGAAAAAGGGCAGGTGCGAATTAAGGTGCAGGCATGCGCAATCTGCCGCACCGATCTCCATATTCTCGATGGAGAGCTTCCTCAGCCCCCTTTGCCACTGATAATGGGGCATCAAATTGTCGGTACAGTCGATACCCATTCCAAGCGATTTCAGAAAGGCACTGTCGTCGGAGTCCCCTGGCTAGGCAAAAGCTGCGGGGTCTGTCCCTACTGCCGAAGGCATGAAGAGAATCTGTGCGACGACCCTCAATTTACAGGCTACACGATCAATGGGGGATTTGCCGAATACACTTGCGCCTATGAGGATTTCATGTTCCCTCTCGATGGCCCCCCGCTTCAGATCGCCCCCCTTCTCTGCTCCGGGATGCTCGGCTATCGCTCGCTCAAGATGGCCGGCAAAGCCGAAAAGATTGGGTTCTATGGTTTTGGGGCCGCTGCCCATCTGCTCATCCAGGTGGCTCAATATCAAAAGCAACAAGTCTACGCTTTTACCCGCAAGGGAGATTTAGAAGGGCAAAAGCAAGCGAAGAAATTGGGTGCCGTTTGGGCAGGTGATTCTGAAACCCCTACTCCAGAAGAACTCGATGCGGCAATCATCTTCGCACCTGTCGGAAAACTAGTCCCGATCGCACTCAAAGCGGTGCGCAAAGGTGGCCAAGTG
>JAGVJV010000165.1 GCA_020050965.1 Parachlamydiales bacterium | reverse complement strand
TCGGCTGGGCTTGATTTTGCAGCAAATGTCCACTGATTACCTGGAGTTAAGCCATGCCAAAAAAGAAATAGCTCCTGATTGTCGATCAAATGCTCCCCAACTCCTGGAAGGTCAGCGACGACTTTAATGCCTAGTCCTTTTAAAAATTTTTTATTTCCGATGCCCGAAAGTTGTAAAATTTGTGGTGTATTAAAAACTCCGGCACAAATAATGACCTCTTTTCTTGCGAAAACAAATTTCTCTCCTTCTTCTTTAGCCTCTTCTGCGTTTGCTCTTGCATCACCAGCAGTTCCACCATAACCAGCCATCAGTACGTTGTTATTTCTTCCGGTCTGATAGATATTGTAGCCACTAAGATAGCTAACTCCTTTTGCTCTTCCCTTTTCGACGATGATCCCTGTGACAAGAGACTCCGAAAGTACTTTTAGATTCCCCTGGTTTCTATTTAATGCTTCATAAAGATAAGTATTTACCGAACTTGCTCTTTGAAAAGGAGCTAAACCAACGAAACCAAGTCTTGCCGCTTCTGGGGGATAAACTAATCCTGAATCGCCATACAAGGGCTGATTATATTCAGCAAATGGAACAGGAGAGGATTGTCCTGGAGGCACAATAAAACCAAATTGGAAGGTTTGGGAATAGTTATTTAAACTAAGTCCTCCTTGAGCCGCTGTAGGAGGCCAATCCAAGTCGACCAGTTGATTAGGATATTGCCCTGGCAATACAGCTGCGATTGCAGCTAGTAATACATCTGTGTAGGGATTTGGACCTAAAAACGCAGGCCCAAAATTTAACAGCGGTACTTTCCCATTATATCCATACCATTGTTGCGGATTAGGAAAGGCTCCTTGATTGGGTTCTGCAATAGCTGGATCATAAAAAGGAACACCTGGAGCTATCAATTGCGATCTATTTTCCACTTTCTCGTAAAATGGAATCAGATTGCTTGTCGGTGTACTAGCATCCCAGTCGGTCAATCCTAGTGCTACCCATTTATTCCAGTTATAGGGTGCATTTCTTATGCTAATTGTAGCATTATGGGCTGTGCAACCTCCCCAGCCAGAATGCTTTGGTTGTGAATATGCTCTAAATGGAACGGGACCGGTTGCATCTTGTGTTACAAACCAATCGAAGCCGCCAAATCCTCTATTCAAAAGGACAGATGCCAAATCAAGAGGAAATATAGTTCCTCTAGTATATAACCCCCAATTGTAATCTCCGGGCTGAGGAACGTTTGCGGGTGATCGCACTGGAAGAATTAGGGAGTCAGGTGGGAATGCCTTGGCGTCATCTCTGCCGTATTCGACGAGGCAGACGGTATATTTTCCATTTTCACTGAGTCTATTTGCGATGACGCAACCGGCATTTCCTGCTCCAACGATAACGTAGTCAAAAACATTGTTCTCATGAGCCTGGATAGTTGTCTGTTGGAAGGCAAGTCCTAACAATGAGAAACTAATGGCCAGTTTTTTCATAAGAACCTTTGGTTAAGTTTTTATTCTCTGTTGGAACTTTTTTTGCCTCAGCTGATTCATGCTTTAACAGCAGCTTGTTGAGCCTTCTCTTTTCTCTGCCGATAAAGGATGTACAGATTGCTTCCCACGATGATCGCTGCACCGATGAACATGAAGCTGTCTGGTCTTTTGCCCCACCAAAGAGCGTCCAGTGCGACCACCCAAAAATAGGTTGAATAGTCGATGGGTGCTAAAACCGATCCTTGAGCATATCTGAGGGCCTGAGCAATGCAGTATTGTCCTGCTGCGGTGATCACTCCAACGATGGCGAAAAGGCCCCAGTGTTCCAAGGGCATTGCCTTCCAAGTTGTGATGAGAAAAGGGGTGGTGGCTAGGATCATCATGATGTTAGGGTAAATGGCAATTGCCAAGCTATGCTCGGTCTGTGCAAGCCTGCGCATTAAAATCTTATTGAGAGCTCCCAAAAAGGTCCCTGCTAAGACAACAAGGGCGGCGATTTCAAATACGTTTGTCCCAGGGCGCATGGCAATTAGCACGCCAACCATCCCAATGCCGACTGCAACCCATCGATCCCAGGAGACAGCTTCCTTGAGCATGATCGCGCTCAAAATGATCATGAAGAGCGATGAAGTGTAGCTTAGTGTGTAAATCGTCGTGAGCGAGGCAACAGAAAAAGCATACATGAATGAAAGGGTGTAGCATAGATTCACCGCAAGGCGCACGATGTGCTGTTTCGGATGCTGTGTTCCTAGGACTTTCTTAAATCCCCCTTGAAAATAGGCGGTAAACAACAGTGGAATCAGCCTTGTAAAAGCTCTTAAGAAAGAGGCTTGGGGGACTGAATAGGTGCCCATCAGGTGTTTGATGAATGCATCTGAGAGCGGGTAAAGGGCAAGCCCTAAAATCATCAGTGAAATTCCTAAGACAGCCCGATTTTGTAGCTGCCGTGTACCATCGACTTGTGCGGACATAAGACCTCCAAAAAAAAGATTAGTTTATATTCTTTTTTAAAAAAGGTCAACTCGACTTTAAGGAACTTCGTCGATACCACCCTTATGCCAAGGGCCGCATTTAGCAATCCGTTTGAGCCCAAGCCAGCATCCTCGCATCGCTCCATGTTTTTCAATTGCCTGTGCGCAATAGTGTGAGCAACTAGGGTGAAAACGGCAGCAATTGCCCAGCATCGGGCTGAGAGTCCATTGATAGAGGCGGATAAGAACGATGAAAATCTTCTTAATCAAGATCCATGGCTAGATGAAGACCGTTAATCGTCATCCCTAGGTTGAGATAGAGGCGGTGGGCGTCATTGCGTTCGATCCCTGTGTCGAGGTGAATCCCGTTGCATTCAAAACGTTTAGCTTCTCCCATTAGCCACTTAAGCAGATGGGTTCCAAAACCGATCCCTCGGGCCTCAGGAAGGGTGATTAGGTCGTCGATATAGAGGACCTTACCCCAAGCTAAGTAGTGGGAGATTCGATAGCCTGCAACAGATTTTACCCCCGACGCATCTTCGATGAAGGTCAGGGAATACCCCTCTTTCATTTGATGACGCACCTGCAGGGCAAATTTTTCTTTGTCAAGCTGGGGGCGCAAAAGTTTCAAAAGGTCAAAAGATCGGAAGAGCG
>JAGVJV010000209.1 GCA_020050965.1 Parachlamydiales bacterium | reverse complement strand
ATTATCTCTGGCATTTGATATAAACATTGATGCCTTTGGACCAAATATTGAATCGTTTGCAATTTCTCGCAATATTTTATAAGAAAAATTCTCTGGGAATTCGAGGATCGTCATAAAAGCAAGAGGGCACTGCGATAGCCTGATTTCTCTAAAGGTTGTTCTATTAAGGCATGGACGAACCCCTTCTGCAAACTTTAACTCCTTAAAAATCTGTGGTGGGACACGTTGTTCCCATACCTGCTTGTTGATGACACTAGCTTTTGGAAGAAGCGTTCTGACATCGTAACCACACCAAAAATTCTCCGCTGAAACTATTCTACACCATGTTTTGCAAGTTAGAGCTGCTTTAGGAATAGCGCTAGGAGGTAAAGCTTGAAAAACCCTCAAAGCAATTATCTCAGAAATTTCTCCCTCTTTGGGAAATGTTTGCCATTCCTCCCCTTCAAAATTGAGTTCTTGAGTTGGCGGAATAATAAAGTGTGCCCGCTTCTCTAAAATAGCAGCATCTATCATATTAATTTCCCCTAATTTTTATTTAGATAATTATACAAAAAATTTATATTTATAGTCAATGATAGAGATTGAAATTAATAAATTCTTATCCGATTTAACTTCAGAGTCATATAGCTGACAAGCGCTTTTTTCAATGCATTTATCTACCTGTTTTGCGTTTTTCTCAAAGATCGGGTATAATGGATATGACAAATATCTTAACCTCTTGTGGATCATATGCTCGGCATTTTTAAAAAAATTTTTGGGACAGCTCAAGGGCGCCTAATCAAAAAATATAGTAAGCTCGTCAAAAAAATTAACGAGGCTGAAGTAGCGCTGCAACCCCTTACAGATGCGCAGGTTAAGGCTAAAACACAAGAGTTTAAAGAGCGCCTCGCCAAGGGTGAGAGTCTCAATGATCTGCTCATTGAGGCCTACGCCGTCGTCAAAAACGCCTGCCGCCGATTGATGGGAACCGACGTCCACGTCTCAGGCTATGATCAAAAATGGGACATGATCCCCTACGATGTCCAGCTTCTGGGCGGGATTTTCTTGCACTATGGGTCGATCGCCGAGATGCAGACGGGCGAAGGGAAGACGCTCACTGCCTCGCTGCCGCTCTATTTGAACGCACTTACGGGCCAACCTGTCCACTTGGTCACTGTGAACGACTATCTGGCTCAACGCGACTGCGAGTGGATCGGAGCCATTTTCCGCTTTTTGGGTCTGCGGGTAGAATCTCTGGTCAATAGCACACCCCCTCATATGCGCAAATCGGTTTACATGGCCGATATCGTCTATGGAACGTCTTCCGAGTTTGGCTTTGACTATCTGCGCGATAACTCGATGGCACAAAACGCTCAGGACCAATGCCAGCGCGGCTATTATTATGCGATTGTCGACGAAATTGACTCGATCCTGATCGATGAGGCACGCACTCCGCTGATCATTTCGGGGCCGACTAATGAGTCAACCCAGATGTACGGGGTCTTAAGCGATCCTGTGACCAATGTCGTCAAGGAGCAGCGAGATCTATGCAATAAGCTGGCGACCGATGCGCGCAAAGTCCTCGACAAATTGGGCATCTTTGAAGAATCTGAAGTGAAGAAAAAGCTATCGAAACCCGAGGAAAAAGAATTTCAAGAAGCGCTGCAGAATCTGTGGCTGGTCAGCAAAGGAAACCCTCAGAATAAAATTTTAAAGCGGGCCAAAGAAAATCCCGATTTGCGTTCTGAAATCGACAAACTCGATATTTACTTCTATGGAGAGCCCAATAAGCAAGAGCGGCTCAGTGTTTTAGCTCAGCTCTATTTGATCGTCGATGAGAAGGCCAATGAATATGAACTGACCGATAAAGGGATCCACTATTGGGTCGAGTCTCAAGCAGGGGCTTCTGAGAGCGACTTCACGATGTTCGATTTAGGACATGAATATGCTGAAATCGATGCAATGCCAGGTCTCGATGAGCAGGATAAGCTCCAAAGAAAGGTCAATATCCGCGAGGCCGATGCGAAGAGAAAGGAACGATCGCACAACTTGCGCCAAATGCTCCGCGCCCATTTGCTGATGGAAAAAGATGTCGATTACATCGTAGATGAAGGCAAAATCGTCATCATCGATGAGAACACGGGCCGTCCGCAGCCAGGAAGACGCTTCTCAGATGGCTTGCACCAAGCAATTGAAGCCAAAGAAGGGGTTAAGATCCAGGGCGAAACGCAAACCTATGCGACGATCACGCTGCAGAACTACTTCCGTCAATACAAAAAGCTGGCGGGGATGACTGGTACGGCGATGACCGAGGCCAATGAGTTTAAAGAGATCTACAAACTTGAAGTGGTCGCAATCCCTTGCAATAAAAAGTGCGTCCGAGCCGATGCCGACGATGTCATTTTCATGACTGAGAGGGAAAAGTACAATGCAATGGTCGCTGATATTGCCGTGATCCATGCCACTGGGCGCCCGATCTTGATCGGAACCGAATCGGTCGAAGTCTCAGAAAAATTATCTCGCATCTTGCGTCAAAATAAGCTACCCCATACGGTCCTCAATGCGAAAAACCACGCCAAAGAGGCCGAAATCGTCGCTGATGCGGGTAAAGAGGGTGCCATCACTGTCGCCACTAATATGGCTGGACGAGGGACCGACATTAAGCTCAAAGACGGGGTCGCCGCTAAGGGTGGTCTGCATGTGATCGGAACGACGCGTCACCAATCGCGCCGCATCGACCGTCAGCTACGAGGCCGCTGCGCACGTCAAGGGGATCCGGGAACTTCCAAGTTCTACGTCTCATTTGAAGATACGCTGATGCGCCTATTCACCTCTCCGCGTATTACAATGTTCCTCCAGAGATTCCGTCCACCAGAAGGGGAGCCGATCTCCGCTCCAGTGCTCAATTCTTCGATCGAAACGGCGCAGAAGAGGATCGAGCAGCGCAACTACGCCATGCGCAAGCATACTCTCGAATACGACGATGTGATGAACAAACAGCGGGAAGAAATTTACGCTTTCCGCAATGAAGTGATCCATACACAAAACCCCGTGCCAATTGCCGAGGAGATCCTCGAGCATGTGTGCATGGACATGTCAGCCGAATACTTCACTAGCCGCTCTTCCAACTGGAATACCCAAGGCTATCGGCAGCAATTAGCGACCCATTTCCCCATCACCTTCGACGCCAAAGAGTTTGACAATGACCATCTCACAGCAGAAGAGATCGAAAAACTGGCTTCAGAGAAGGTGTTAGAGGCGTTTAGACACAAAATCGAGCATCAGAAAAAAGCGATTGAAGAGATGCACCGGGCAATGAATCCTAACATGTCCAATGAAGTGGATGCTGGTGCAATCCTCTGTGAGGTGATCCGCAACATGTTGATCCGCACAATCGACGCCCGCTGGCAAGAACATCTGCTCCACATCGATCACTTGCGCGTTGAGGTCAATGTCCGCTCGATTGGACAAAAGGATCCTCTCCTCGAGTTTAAACATGAGGCATTTGCTCTGTTTGATGCTTTAAGCCGCGAGATTAAGGTGGAAATCGCTCATACTCTTTTCAAATTTGAAATGAGAATGCCCGAGGACCAGCCGGTCCAAACCATCGATCTGCCCCGTGCGAAGAAAAAACAACCTGCGCAGCAGATTAAAATGGAGCAAAGACCGATGATCGATCTGTCTAAGCTCGACTTTGACAATTAAAAAATGGAAAATAGAACGGCGCATGCCTTTATTTGGACAAGCCTCCTAAAAGCTCCCTTTTGGGGCATGTATGCTCTTCTCCTTTTTATTCTCAGCAAAGATCTAAACGCTACCTATCTGCAAATCACCTGCTTAATTGCTTTAAAACCGGTACTTTCGCTCTTTTCTCCTTATTGGAGTGCACTGGTCTATAACCGGCCCGATCGGCTGCGCTCTAACATCATTCTCGCTACCCTCATCGGCCACCTTCCCTTCTTCTTCTTCCCCTTTATCGACAACCCCTGGTTTGTCGTAGCTGCAGGAGCGATTTTTCTGATGCTCAAGAGAGGGATCATTCCTGCCTGGATGGAGATCCTCAAAAGAAACATGAGCGAAAAGAAGAGACACCAGACCTTCTCCTACGGCTCTATCCTCTCCAATGTCGGCGGAGCGCTTTTGCCGATCCTTTTTGGCCGCTGGATGGACTTAGAGCCCGGCTCCTGGCGCCTGCTCTTCCCCCTCACCGCCCTCCTCAGCTTCATCGCTACCCTCTTCTTGCTGCTTATCCCCACCACCAAAGCGCCCCCAAAAAAAATCCCTTTCGATATCAAAGCTGCTCTACTCCGCCCCTGGAAAAACAGCTGGCATCTGCTCAAAACCAGGCCCGACTTTACCCGCTACCAGATTGGCTTTATGCTCGGCGGCGGCGGCCTCATGCTCATGCAACCCGCCCTGCCCGACTTCTTTATCAAAGAATTGTCTCTTTCCTACACTGCCCTAGCCGCAGCGATCGCTACATGCAAAGGGATCGGTTTTGCCCTCACCAGCAATTTCTGGGCCCGTTGGATGGATCGTCTCCGTATCTATCGCCTGAGCGCCCTCGTCACCCTCCTCGCAGCCCTATTCCCACTCTTGCTGCTCTTTGCTCAAGTGCAAATCGCCTGGGTCTACATCGCCTACTTGATCTATGGGGTAATGCAGGCCGGCAGCGAGCTCTCCTGGCACCTCTCTGGCCCACTTTTTGCCAAACAAGAGGACAGTTCTGCCTACAGCTCAGTGAATGTGGTGACAGTGGGATTTAGAGGGCTATTTGCCCCGATTTGCGGGTCTTTGCTGTGCACAGCTTTCAATCCGACTGCTGCATTGTTGATGGGGGCAGTGCTGTGCGGTCTAGCCTCTGTGCAACTGATCGCCGCACATGGAAGATATGCTTTGGATGCACGAAGTGAAAGAATTTAATCTTTGAGTTCTTTAAATTTCTTGTAACCAAAAAAGAGACAAGGCGCGCTCAAGATACAATAGAGGAACCAGTAGTGCGCATTCCATTCAAGGCGCAGCACACCATTTTTCGAAAATAGCAATTGTAACAATCCTAAGAACAAAAAATTGGCGCCAGCAAATAGCAGCGCAGTTGGCAATAGGCTGCTTTGCTTTTGCTCTTCTTCCTCTTTGGCCTCAGATCCAAAAAGAGGTTCCATCTGCGGTTTTTCTTCAGTCACATTTTTGTACATAGGCTCTAAACTTTGGAGGGGCTGTTGTTCTTCTGCATGAGTAAATTGGGGCCGTTTTCCTTGATAGGGCGGCGTATAAAGCGAGGTCAGGCTGTCTTCCAAAGATTGATTTTGAAAGATCGGCGCCCGATAGGAATTTTTTTGCTCTGCTCCGCAATAGGAACATTTCTCTGCATTCTGGGGGATTCTCCCCTCGCAGCTCAGACACATTTTTTCTTTATCTACAGTTTTCATGGTCCCATCTTCTCACAAAAAGGATAAAACTTTCACTAATTTTTCAGCACTAGGTATACTTGGTATAAACGAGGTATGCAATGGAAAAGAAAAGATTTGACGTCGTAGTGATTGGATCGGGCCCGGGCGGCTATGTTGCTGCAATCAAAGCGGCGCAAAATGGGAAGAATGTCGCTATCGTTGAAAAGAATTTTCTCGGCGGAAGTTGCTTGAATGTCGGGTGTATACCAACTAAAACACTTCTAGCAAATGCGCAGGTCATGGAGAAAATCCACAAAGCAGAAGAGTATGGCATTTCAGTTGGCAATATCTCTTTTGACTTTTCCAAAATGAAGACCCGAAAAGATCAAGTCGTCGAAAAAATCCGCAAGAGCTTAGGCGGGTTGCTGCAAAGCAATAAAATCACCATCATCCACGGCAAAGCTGAATTTATGTCACCCACCGAACTGAAGGTAAGCGGTGCAGAAAATCTGATGATCGAGTCGGAAAACATCATCATCGCCACAGGTTCTGAGCCGCTCGATATTCCTGCTTTTCCTTGCGATCACAAACGGATCCTCAATTCCAGTTCGATTTTAGAACTGACTAAGCTGCCTAAATCGCTCGCTATCATTGGCGGGGGTTACATCGGCTGTGAGTTTGCATCTCTGTATGCCGCATTGGGTGTACAGGTAACAATTTTAGAAGCGCTACCAGAAATCTTGTCTCTCCAAGGCAAAGCGGTAGGCACAGCTCTTTCAAGTGCCTTTAAAAAGCAAGGAATCACCATCCAGACCAATGTTTTCGTCGAGGGGATCCAGCACTCGGGCGAAGGAGTTGAAATCAAATTAAGGGATGCTGAATCGCTCTACGCCGATTTGGCACTTGTCTCTGTCGGCAGAAAAGTCAACTCGAGCAATTTAGGGCTTGAAAAAGCAGGCGTCAAAGTCAGCGACAAAGGGGCAATTGCCGTCAATGGCAGGATGCAAACCAATGTCCCCGGCATTTACGCGATCGGCGATGTGACTGGACAAGTGCTTCTTGCCCACGTCGCAAGCCACCAAGGAATCGTCGCAGCCTCCAATATCATCGGACGGCCCATGGATATGCACTACAATGCAGTCCCCGCTGTCATTTTCACTACGCCCGAAATTGCGATTGTCGGGATGACGCTCGAGCAGGCGAAAGCTGCCGGCTACGATGCAGTGGTCGGCCAATTCCCTTTCCAAGCGCTTGGAAAATCGATTGCGACGATCGACACCGAAGGTTTTGCTGAAGTGATCATCGACAAAAAGACCGGGCAAATTCTCGGCGCACAAGTAGTCGGCCATGAGGCGGCGACGCTGATTGCCGAAATGGCTCTTGCGATCAACAACGAATTGACTGCCGAATGTGTCGCCGATACAATCCACGCGCACCCCACAGTAGCAGAAGCCTGGATGGAAGCGGCTCTTCTCGCATTGGAGACGCCGATTCACCTGCCTCCCCGAAGGAAAAGATGAATAAGCTGAATGTCCTCCCACCAAATCCTGAAGAAGATATCGGACGGTTCCCTTCCTGGCTCCATCGGAAGCTGCCTGCAGGTGGCGCACTGCACAAAACGGGCGAACTGCTCAAAAAATATGGATTGAACACCGTCTGCGAAGAGGCCAAGTGCCCCAATCGCTTTGAGTGCTACTCAAAAAAGACAGCCACTTTTTTAGCGCTTGGCAAAGAATGCTCACGCAATTGCGGTTTTTGCGATATCGACTTCTCCAAAACCCCCAAAGGCCCTGAAGCCGATGAGCCTAAGCGGATCGCCCTTTCGGTAAAAGAGTTGGGACTCAAGCACGTCGTGATCACCATGGTCGCCCGCGATGATCTGGAAGATGGGGGAGGTGCTCATATTGCCGCGATCATCCGGGAAACGCGTCAAGTCAATCCGGGCTGCACCATCGAAGTGCTCACCTCCGATTTTGAAGGGAAACACACTTCGATCGACCTAGTGCTGAATGAAACCCCCGAAATCTATAACTATAACATCGAAACGGTCCGCCGATTAAGTCCACGAGTACGCCACAAGGCTACCTATGAACGAACCTTAGAGCTTTTGAGCTATGTGAAGGCTTCTGGCAAAACCGACTTTGTCAAATCGGGCATTATGGTCGGGCTTAGCGAAACCACGGATGAGATCTTTGAGACGATTGAAGATCTTCATCGCGCAGGGTGTGCGATTATCACCATCGGCCAATACCTGCAGGCTAATCGACGCAAGCTCCTGGTAAAAGAATTTGTCCATCCCGATACTTTTAAGCAATACGAAGAGTACGGCCTTAAAATCGGCGTCAAATACATGCACTGCGGCCCCTTCATACGCTCTAGCTACAATGCCGCTGAACTTTTTGAAAAAGTGAGCACTTAAATTAAGATCATCGTCATCATCCTCAATTGGAATAATGCCCCTGACACCCTCGAATGTCTCGCTTCGCTGGAAAAGATCGACTACCCCCATTACGAAATCCTCCTAGTAGACAACGGTTCAACCGATGATTCACTCTCTCAAATCCGCGGCCGCTTTCCCCACCTCCTTATTTTAGAAAATAAAAAAAACCTAGGCTTTGCTGAAGGTAACAACCGGGGACTTGTTGAGGCGATCAAACGTGGCGGAGAACTGTTGCTTTTGCTGAACAATGACACGATTGTCTCTCCCCAGCTCCTCTCAGAACTGGCCAAATCTGCTCAAAACAATCCACAAGCGGGCGT
>JAGVJV010000123.1 GCA_020050965.1 Parachlamydiales bacterium | reverse complement strand
TATAATGAAACTGAGTTGTCAGATAAATTATTAAGCTTGATAGACGAAGCAGGCGACCTTGTCCGAAAAAAACTCATTAAGGGCTTCCAAATTCAAGACGGATTAAACTCTTGCATCAGAGCATGCATTAAATGTGAAGATGATCTTATCCATTCTACTTTTGACGAAAGAACGGCAGCAATGATTTTCACTTTACAGAAAGTTCGACAAGTTACAGGAGCGACGGGAAAGGTTTTTCTTATTGGAGGTACAGCTCATCTTAATGTCAAGGATCAGAGACTAAATTCGTTGTATGATTTTATACGGCACCGTAAAGATATAGTAGTCTTAACTCCCAAACGATGTGATAGTTTAGAAAATACTCTACTTTGCCCTGTCCAATAGAAATTGCCAGCGTTGGTAGAGTGAATCTAACCGCTCCTGAGCTTGCCCCACTTCCTGGTAAGCACCTTCCTGGAGCTTTTTTTCCATCTCAGCTTCTAATGCCTGAATCGTTTGCTCCATCATCTCAAGTTCACGCTTTTCTTTGTAACTCAACTTCACTGTAGATTCTTTACGAACGGGCGGCGCCTCTTTCTTAACCGGTTTTTCCTTCTCCGGCTTCAAACTATTTTCCCATTGACTATAGCTTGCATAGAAATTGTGCTGACCCTCTTCTAAAACCAGCACACGATTGCAGATCCGCTCCATCAGACACCGATCGTGAGAAATCAAGACTACAGCGCCGACAAAACTGCTTAAAGACTCTTCAATCAGCTCCAATGTGGGAATATCCAGATCATTGGTCGGTTCATCGAGGAAAAGCACATCGGCCGGCTCGAGCATCAGTTTGGCGATCAAGATACGGGCCCGTTCGCCACCTGAAAGGCAACTGATAGGCAGCATGAGACGATCAGGGGGAAAAAGAAACCGTTTGGCCCAGCCGTTCACATGAATAGATTGACCTCTGTAATTCACCGTTTCGCCATTGGGGCAAAGCGCTTCCTTCAAGGTTAAAGAAGAATCAAGTTGTTGCCGATGTTGATCAAAATAGACCAGATGCAGATCGTCAGCATAACTGAGCGTACCCATATCCTGTTGGACCAATCCGGCCAAGATCTTGAGCAGAGTGGTTTTTCCCGTTCCATTTTTTCCGATGATCCCAAGACGCGTTCCAGGACTTAAGGTAAAATCGAGATGTTTAAAGAGCTGTCTTTCTCCCCCGTGCTTGGCGATATTTTTTGCCACAATCAACTTGCGCGTCTCTCGATCCGATGCAGAAAACTCGATTCCGGCGCTTTGCACTTTTGCCCGCTGCTTCACCTCAGCCAGTTCATTGATGAGCCGATTGGCCTCTTTGATGCGTGCTTCTGACTTGGTTGTCCGCGCCTTTGGGGACGTTCGCAGCCAATCAATCTCACCGCGCACCTTATTCGATAAAGAACGGATCCTCTCTTCCTGAGCAACTAGAAAAGCCTCTTTGTGTTCGAGGAAATCTTTGATGTTGCCGTCGCATTGGAGCATCCCGTCTGGATAACACCGATTGAGCTCGATGATCCGATTGGTGACCCGCTCTAAGAAATAGCGATCGTGGCTGATGACCAGATAGGGAATCTGCAGCCGATTTAGAAAATTCTCCAGCCATAAAATCCCTTCCAGATCAAGGTGGTTGGTCGGCTCGTCGAGCAGCAGCAAATCAGGCTCATTCATCAAAGAGCGCACAATATCGAGCCTCTTTTTCCAACCGCCCGAAAGCAAACTGGCATCTGCTGAAAAATCGGTGAATTCAGCTTTGCTCAGCAAAATCCGCGCTTGAGTGGTGAGATCAGGGACCTTTCCGATGAGAAATTGTTCAATGGGCATGGATGGAAACTCAGGCGATTGGCTGGCGTATCCCACCTTGAGTGTTTGCTTCTTGGTCAGATGTCCTTCATCCGGTTCATCGACTCCTGCCAAAATTTTAATCAACGTCGATTTCCCTGCGCCATTGGGTCCAATAATTCCCAATCGATCTCCAGCAGAAATCGTCAGAGAGATGTTTTGGAATACATCGGATTTTGAGATGGAATGTGCAGATAAAAGAGTCATAATTTTAAACTCACCAGGGTTTCGATATGGATGGTCTGTGGGAACATATCAAACGGTACCACCTCTTCAATCTTGAATCCTAAAGCCTTTAGGTCCCTTGCCAAAGTAGCTGGATCGCACGAAATATAGACGAGTCGTTTGGGTGGGTGTTTCCTAAGAGCAGCGATCACATTTGGTTCAACGCCACCCCTAGGTGGATTAAGGAAAATCGTGTCAAATGTGCCTAACTTCGGCAGCAATTTCTCCACCCGGCCACATTTAAAACTCACATTTTTTATCCTATTGAGCTTGGCATTTTCTTCAGCGCACTTTACCGAGCTCTGTTCAATTTCAATTCCTAGAACTTGGTCAGCATCCTGGGCAGCAAAGAGCGACAAACAGCCAACGCCACAATAAGCATCGAGTACTTTTCCTTTTGGTTGCGCATAGGAAATCGCTTTTAAATACAGCTGCACGGCCTGTTTAGAATTCACCTGAAAAAAATCATGGGGGCCGATTTTAAACTGCAAATGACCTAGTTGTTGGAGCGGAGACCGTATGATTGCCTCACCCTCAACTGGAAGACGCTTGTTGCCTGAAGGATCAAGAATATAGCAGTGATCAATTGGCACAATCTCATGCGAGTGGCGCTTATGTAATCCACCCTGATGCAAATGGATTTTATTTCTATAACCGAGCTGATCAGGCGAAGGGACGCAATCGCTCACATGCACATCAAGGCCCCCAATTCTCTTGAGCGCCTCTTCCACTTTTTTCCGCTTCCACTTCAGCTGCGCCTCATAGCTCAAGTGCATCAGCTGACATCCGCCGCACGTCCCAAATAGAGGGCAAATCGGGTCCCTGCGATCGGGCGAAGATTTGACAATCCGCAGCAATTTGGCCTTGGCATACCGCTTTCTATCCTCAATGATCTCCACCTCGACCTGCTCACCAGGCAGAGCACCATCGACAAAAACCTTCTTTCCATCGATGGACCCTACCCCTTCACCGCTGCTTGTCAGATCTTCGATGATCATGCCGCGCGCCTCAGGTAGACCAGTTCACCAACCGAATAGCCGACAAAAGAGAGGATCACGCTGGCGATCTCTCTTGGGAAAAAGTCCATCGGAATAAACCTAAAGAGACAGAATCCCACAGCGCCCATCACAATCGACAGCAAAGCCGAGAGGAAATTCCCTTGCCGCTTAAAGAGTGCCGCCAAGATCGGAATGAATAGACAGCTGACCGAAAGCTCATAGCTCTGAATCAGCAGATCGACCACATTGTTGAAATAGAAGGCAAAAAAGAGGGCTCCAATCGAAGTGATCGCCGTGATCCCTTGAACCAGCTTGATCGAATTATCCCGCCTCATAAAATCGCTGGCTAAATTGGATGAGATCGCATTGATCAGCGAACTAGCGGTCGAAATGATCGCCGCCAAAACCGCGCATCCGACAAAAGCAGTAACCCACGGATTAGTCGTCTTTTCAATCACCGTCATGAGCACACTTGCCCCTTCAGGCACAACCAGCCCTATCGTCTTGGCCAGAACCCCAAAGAAAATTGGAATGAGGGCAATCACCAGCGTAAAAATCCCAGCCCAAAACGACGCCCTTGAGACAATCTTTGGCGATCCACCTGCAAAACAGCGCTGCGCCATGTCCTGCTCAATGATCATGAACATCAGCGGCATCAAGAGCCATCCACAGAGCTTGGAAGAAGCCCCCGCGAATTTCTCCACCGCCGGCGACGCAAAAAACGACGTAGGATCAGTGAAAAAGACGAAGCCAAAGCAGAGGAAAAACACCGTCCCAAAGAAAGCCGCCTGCACGATGTCCGTGGCAATTACCGCTTTCAATCCTCCGCGCACAGTATATAGAATCACGATCGCCCAAAATAGAACAAAGAGCGCCGTATTGCTAAATCCCAGACTCACCAGAAACTTATTTGAGGCGATGATCTGGGCGACCAAAATCATGAATAAAGAGATGACCGACAGCATCGAAGCCACCTTCCGTAAAGTAGGCGAACGATAGACCACCTCCAAAACTTCAGCGACTGTCGATACCTGAAATTGAGCCAATTTTTTCCCGAGACCCATCCCGAGCAAAATCAGCCCCACCGCCGCGCCCGTCGGATATAGGAGCACCGGCCAGCCAAAACGGTAGGCCTCCTCGGCAGCTCCAAGGACCAAGCCTCCGCCGACCTGCGTGGCTAAAAAAGTCATCATCAAAGGAAAAAAACGGATATTTTTCCCAGCCAGGAAATAGTCCTGGTTATTGTTTAAGTTGTTCGAGGCCCGCTTCCCTACATACCAGTAGATCGCCTGAAGCCCAAAAAGAAGAGAAATAAAAATAATTAAGTTCATTGGTACATCCCATATTTAAAGTTTAAGTTAATGTTTCTGAATGAGTTATGGATTAAAGGGCGGGATGCCCATGATGGTGATGAGAAGAAAAAGGAATGAGAAAAACTTTTTTTTTCATAACAAACCGTTGAATGCATATGATTTTAACCCATCTATCAATTCTTATCAACCCCCTTCAAAAAAATTTTAGAATTGACATTTTTCAATTTTTTTAATATAATGTTTATTATATTATGAGTATAATAACAAAAACATCCGCCAATTCATTGTTTCCATTTGATTCTGGGAATAAATATTATGAAGAAGACGCGTCTTCCAATAAGGAAGCTCTGCTCAATGCTGAATCAAAACTTAGCGCAGCAGCAACGTGCATTTCCACAGGTGTAATTGGCGCAAGAATCCTTAAGCAAATCGACAGGCTTCCCATTTCAAAAGCAGGTCTAAATATAATTAGCACTGTCGGCCTAATTACATCTGCAAGTCTACTCATCGGCGGGTATTCGATTACTAGGCTGAAGTTGGCAGATTTAGAGCGAGGTCCTCCAGTCAATGAATCCACATCGCTGACCAAAGAGCAGATCGTCGAATTTATTTCCCGAGCAAAAGCCGTTCAAACGATCAAACTTCTCTCCGAAGAATCTATAGCCCATTTAACCAATCTCGTTGCTCTTCTAGAAGAGGCCGATCCCAAAGCTGAATGGGTCTATTTCCTCCCCGAAGAAAGGGTGAAAATTGTTGAAGCAGCCAGAGAGTTGGAAGGGATTGAGAAAAGAGCGAAGACAAAAGAGGAGATTCAAAGGTTTCGGATGAAATTGACTCCGAAGGAGATAAAACCCTTTTCTGTACAGGAGTTTGATATAGGGCCAGGTGCAATCATAAGATGGAACCAACCTCTAAAGGGAGATGTAGTGATCAATCATTTGGCTTATGAATTGGAGAGTCAGATTGCTCAGTTAGAGGCAGAGGATGAAAAAGCAGATATTGGACCTTTTGCATATTCCCAACTTGAAAAGCTTTGTATACGATTATTGCCAAAAGTTAGCATAGGTGAAATCCAGCAAATTGGAGAGAAAGTCGGAGGACTTCGACGAAGTACTAGTAAAATGAACCTATCAAAACTCAATCTAATGGTATCTGAAAACGAATAGTTTCTGCTATTCTGGTAAAGGATGAGCAAAATAAATATCCTTAGTGAAAAAAAACCTTACGCATTAGATTGTTCCCTCAAAGATTGGGAGCAATGGTGCATTTCTGCAAATCTGCCAAAATTCACCGCCACGCAGATCTATCAATGGGTTTTTCAGAAAGGGATTGTCGACCCAAATGCTTTTAGCAACCTCTCGCAAGCCATTCGCGCCCAGCTCATCGCAGCCTTTGACTGGAGCCTTCCTGCTATCGACTCGCACCTCATCTCCAAGGACACCAGCCAAAAATTCCTCCTCAAGACCCACGACGGCC
>JAGVJV010000206.1 GCA_020050965.1 Parachlamydiales bacterium | reverse complement strand
TTGGATTGACCTTTGCTCTTAGGCAATATTTAACAGGACGCCGCTGGGATTTTTTTGTGACTTTAGTGCTCATTGGAATCCTAGGAGTTCTCACTCTAGCCGGCAAAGCCTTTTCCTTGTTGTTCCCCATTCTTTTAATTGGCGTCGGTCTTTATTTAGTGATGAGAGAATGTCTGCCTTCAAAGCCCGGAGATTCTTTTCGCTCACCAGATTTTAAAGAATAGGGGGTGTATGACGACTCCGCCCCCTACTCCTCCTAAATTAATCCATGTTGCCTCTATTCAACTGCAAAATCAAGGGCGTCTCTATCTCTTGCTTAGACAACTGGCTCCTCATCGCTATGTCTGGTTTCGCGAGGACAAACCTGAGGTGGAAACAGAAACGCCCATTTGGGGAGGAACTCCTGAAGAGGCTCTTTTAGCCGCACGGCACGCCTGGAATTTAGAGGAATTTCGTCCTCTTCATTGTGGGTTTCGCTACACGTTACCCGAACGCGATGAGGTCGGAACCAACGCCTTATTTCACCAAATGGTCGCTTCTTATGCCTCTATGAACGGGGTCTATTTTGATGAAGAACTCAGTGCGAATTGTATCGTGCAAAATGCTTCTATTGAAGCGCGCGCGCTAGGAAAACGCCTAACCCTCTTGGGGTAGGGTCATAATTTTCTTTCCTTATTTTAGACGAAAAGCCAGACTGCCTATAAATTGCTCTATTAATGGTAACTTTATCATGTCCCATGTCAACACAACCTAATTCTATTACCTGCCCTGCCTGTCATCAACTGTTTACTCTATTAACTGTTGAGCCTCCCCGCTTTTGCCCGTTATGTGGTCATGCGCTGGGCATCGATCCTTCTTCCCCTGATGATTTGCTCTCGAATCGCTACCAACTCATTGAAAATATTGGAAAAGGAGGCATGGGTGAAGTCTTCTTAGCGTTCGATGCCGCTTGTGGCCGACGCATCGCTCTGAAAAAAATTCGTTCCGATCTTCTCGAACACCCCCAAATTCGGCACCGTTTCTTGAAAGAGGCCCATATTACCTGTCAACTCATGCACCCTGCCATCATTCCCATTTATTCTATTCAGACCGATCTCCTTTCTGCTTATTACACGATGCCTTTTGTCGAAGGCGAAACACTCAAGCAAATCATTCGTAAAACGAAGAAACAAGAGAAAAAAGGGGAAAAACTGGATCACTTGGGTGGTTCCATCCCCGCTTTGATGCGTATCTTTATCACCATTTGTCAAGCGGTCGCTTATGCCCATGCCAAAGGGGTTTTACACCGCGACCTTAAACCAGAAAATGTAATTATCGGAAAATATGGAGAGGTCCTCATTCTAGATTGGGGGTTGGCCAAATATCTTCACCCACCGACTCCAGAAGAGGAAGATCTCTCTTCTCCCACTCCCCCAGAGAAATTTCAGCACGCTGAAATTACGCGTATCGGCAAAGTGGTCGGAACAGTCGCTTATATGGCACCCGAGCGCGGAATGGGTCAACCCGCCACGATCCAAACAGATATCTACGCTTTAGGCGTCATCCTCTATCAACTCCTGACTCTCCGCACCCCTTTTCAGCGCGGCACCTTAGAGGAATTTCGCAAATCCATGGCCGATGAAGAGTGGGTCGATCCCGTCTTGGTTGCTCCCTATCGCGATGTCCCCCACATGCTGGCGCGTCTAACAGAAAAATGCTTAAGCCGCAATCCACAGGAGCGATTTTCTTCTGTCGACGATCTGATTCATGAGCTTGAAAATTATCTAGAAGGACGCTCAGAATGGTTTCAAGTAGCAGAACTCGAGATTAAACGTAAAATAGATTGGGAATTCCAAGAACACGTCTTAATCGCGGAACATGTTGCCATTACGCGCATGACAGAAGAAACTGAATGGGTCAACCTCATGATTTCTCGTCAATCGTTCACGGGTAATACACGTCTGGAAGCCACCGTCTGCTTAGGTGAGGAAGGCCATGGGATAGGGATTTTGCTCAGTATTCCGGAAGCCAGTGAACGAACTTATATCAATGAGGGCTATTGTTTATGGCTAGGATCCGATCAACAACGTTCAACTAAGCTTCTGCGCTCTACTGTCGAAGTGATGCAAGCGCCCGATATCTTTCTTAAACGTCATCAATGGACACGTGTGCGCATTGAAAAAATTGACAAAACCATTCATCTCTACCTCAATGATGTGCTACAATTTTCTTACATCGCTCACCTGCCTCTCATTGGCACGCACATTGGATTATTATCGCGTGATGCCGATTTTGAAATGGGATCTCTCATCGTCTCTGTCGGCAGCTTAAATCTTACTGTCAACTGTCTGGCTGTTCCCGATGCCTTTCTAGCGCACCGCGACTTTGCTCAAGCTCTCAGCGAATATCGCCGAATTGCCTATTCATTTCCCGATCGAGCCGAAGGACGCGAAGCACTCTTTCGCGCTGGCTTAACGTTTTTAGAACAGGCCAAAGGCGCGAGTGATAAAATGCCCTTATTAGAACAAGCCTTACAAGAGTTCGAGAAATTACATCCTACTCCAGGAGCCCCTTTAGAGTACTTAGGCAAAGCCCTCGTTTATCAAGCCCTCAATGATCAAGAAGAAGAAATCAAATGCTTCGAGCTCGCCTATCGACGCTATCCTAAACATCCGCTCTTGCTCATTCTACAAGAACAGATCTTGTCACGCATGCATGAAGTGTCACGACAGGACCGCATCACGACCTATCGCTTTATTTTACTCACCGTGCGCCATTTTTCTCCCTCTGCGATTGACACGCATACACGCCGTTTATTCACCAGTTTACAAAAGCATTGGGAAACTTTACCTTTCATTGAAGACCAGATGTCTAAAACCCCTACTCTTCAGATGGTCCGCTTTGCGATTCCGCTCGCTTTTTGGTTGGCAAAACCCTACATTCTCGGCGAAATTATTGAAGATCTACTCAAAAGCGATCAACCTGCTGCTATTGAAATTAGCAATGCGCTCATTGGCTTAATTAAGCTTGGGGCTTATTCTTATGCTCAACAGAAGCTGGAAAAAGTGAAATCTCATTCCTCTGATCCATCCACAACGTGGCAACACATCGAACAATTATTGGCTTCCCCACAAAAACCTTTAGAGGAAACGTTTCAAGCCTTATTCGCTCAGCCTGTGACAATACTCGATTTTTCAAACAAACGTCTGCTATTGCATCTTCTCGACCAGGCGCTTGTCCAACAACAACCTGCTCTTGTCCATGCTGTCATCCCCATGCTAGAGCATTGTGAGCTCTCTTTTGACACCCAATTAGCATTTAACATTCGTCATATTGAGGCTTTTCTTATAGAAAAAAAATGGGAGCAAGCAGGTGAGCTCTTCTACGCTTACCCACTAGAGCTTCTAAATAAAGGGACGACTCCCCTCCATTTCTTGTATGGATGTTGGTTGCAAGGCACAGAAGGACGAGACATGGCGATGATTCACTTTACAGGACTTTTACATGTGACCTATCCGCGCACGTGGACGTTAGCAAGCCATGCCCTAGCAGGCGATCTTTTACAAGACACTTGGCTATCCAAAGCTTTTTTGTGGGAAAAAAGAGAATTGTATCGTCAACTTGCTCTTTATTATCAATGTGCAGGCGAAGACACACAATGTAAACACTATTTACAACTCTACCAGCAGCAGTTTATCTCTATTGAAGACGACTAATTTCTTTTATCTTCTTATTCTATATTTGGTTGATATTTAATAATTTATCAATTTTTCATTTGCAATTAAGGTCACATGTTAAAAATTTTCTTTCTATTTACCACTAGAGTTGAACCTATCCCGCTATTCGATCTATCCAGAAAAGGGTAAAAAAAATTTTGACAACTTTGCAGAATGATTGTACATAATGAAGATGGATAACAAATTAGAGAAGAGGAGGGGATATGGCGTCAATCAGACTAAACACATGGGTAACGTGTATTTTTTTATTGAGTATGTGCTTATCGTGGCAAAGCGCATATGCTCAAAAATATCTAGTCAATACAGATGGCAACGGAGTCGCCCTACAAGGGTATGATCCTGTCAGCTTCTTTTCAGAGCGAGAACCTCTGTTAGGCAAAAGAAATATTTCCTCTCAGTATCAAGGGGCAAATTATTACTTTGCTTCTGCCCAAACAAAAGCGACGTTTGATGCGAATCCTGCACAATATGTTCCTCAATATGGGGGGTTTTGTGCTGTCTCGACAGCAATGGGAAAATTAGAACCAGTTGAAATTGATACATGGTCAATTGTCAATGGACGCCTTTACCTTCAACGGAATCAAAAAGCAGTTAACATGTGGAAGACAAAGGGACCTGAATTTTTCATTTCTAAAGCTAACGAGATGTGGCCCAAATTGGTAGAGCAATATGGCAGCTCTCTCACTTATGAGCAATTGTCACAGGGAGCCTTGACTTTAGAAGCAGCCAAAGTGATTGCCAAAAGTGCTGCTAAGTATGCACAAGAACATCAGGCACCAGGAGGAGCAATTGCAATTGTCGACAATGGAGGGCATTTGATTTATTGTGAGCGCCTGACAGGAACATTTCCTGCTTCTGGAGGGATTGCAATTGAAAAAGCCCGTTCATCCGCTATGTTTCACCTGCCGACTGAAAAATTTGAAGAAGCCGTTAATGGAGGACGCGTGGCTTTAGTGACAAATGGCTACAACTCCATGAAAGGGGGCATACCCCTTTATTATCGAGGTCAAGTTGTGGGCGCTATCGGCGTCAGTGGAGCTGCTAGTGCTGATCAAGATGCTGAAGTGGCAAAAGCCGGTGCGGAGGCGATCTTTACTCCAGCTCAACCGAATCCTCCCACCGAAGTGACTGTGATAGATGCAAATCAAGTGGGTGAAGCTTTTAAAAAAGCAGCATTTGTGATTAAAACGAATGCTTATAAAGTGGATGCAAATCGACGTGCGCCTGGTTCTGGTTTAGCGGAAGTGCATACAGACGATACAGATATTTTCCATATTCTAAAAGGGACCGCGACTTTTGTCGTGGGAGGAGAAGTCCTAGAGGGCAAGATGATTAGTCCAGGAGAGATCCGCGGGCGTTCAATTCAAGGAGGAAAAGCCTATGATCTTAAATCTGGAGATATTGTGATTATTCCTGCAGGTATTCCTCATTGGTTTAAACAAATTCATGAACCTCTAGATAATCTTGTAGTAAAGGTCTCAAGTTAAAATCTTATCAAAAGAAAAAATATGAAACAATTCAAGATCCCTATTAAAAGACTATGCGCGACTGTGCTGGTGACACTTTTTACCACTTGCCTGTTTGATAGTTATGCCCAGGAATCAAGAGATTTAGCGGTCGGTCAACCCCATGCTGTCATTGACCTGAGAACGCAAGCTGGGGTAGATCTGGTGAAAGCGGAGTGGAGATATCAAGACGCGACTATTGTCGAAGATGATTTTCGCTTGCCAGGGCCTCAAGGAGATGACCCTCACCTATTTTACCCGACTGGTAAGCCTATTAAAACGCATAATTTAATGCCTAAAGCAGGTCGGAAGGATTACGATGATAGAGAGTGGAAAGTTCTTCCTTCCACCGACCTTGCAGTGAGAAGAGGAACTGGCCTTCTTTCTTTTGTTTGGTATCGGATCACGATCACATTACCTGAAAGAATAGCTGATTTTGAAACAGCAGGGTCAACGGCTGTATTTGAGCTTGTTCTCGATGACTATGCTGAAATCTGGGTAGATGGTCAGTTACCTAAAGTCTTAGGTCAATCGGGTGAATCTGTGGTGAAGGGATATAACGGGAGAAATAGAGTCATCCTTTCAGACGATGTCAAAAATGGTCAAGTGATTCAGTTAGCGATTTTGGGCATCAATGGCCCCCTTGCAGATTTACCTGAAAATTACATTTGGATCCGTTCCGCGACTATTGATTTTTATAAAACTTTTCCCATCACCCCAGAGGATTGGCATGATGTGGGCAAAGTCGTGCGTCTGACAC
>JAGVJV010000009.1 GCA_020050965.1 Parachlamydiales bacterium | reverse complement strand
ATTTATAAATCAGGATCCTGCCAGCGCAGCGGATCCTGTTATTCATTTTTTGTTAAAGCTTTTTAGCTTCGATGATCGCGAACTCAGTATCGGTCTGCACCACAGAATCAATTCTAAAGCCCGCCTGTTTCAGCAGCTCTTCAAAATCTTTTCGTGTCCGCTCTTTGCCGCCAGTGATTGCCATCATATAGACATCCATGCACTTGGCATATTCTTGCTCGTTGGCTGAATGGATGATCGGCTCAATGAGGACTAGGGTGCCTCTTGAGGGCATTGCTTTATGGCACTGTTTTAGGATTTTGAGTGCGTCGTCATCATTCCAATCGTGGACGACCGATTTAAGCAGATAAGCTTCTCCATCGGAGGGGACGCTTTTAAAGAAGTCGCCTGCAATTGCTGCGCATCTTTGACCAAAGTCTGCCAGATTAGGCTGCGCATCTTTGATGACTGCTGGGACATCGAAAAGAAGGCCCCGCATCGTGGGATTCTTTTTTAGCAGAGTTGAAAGGAAATGCCCAGTTCCACCGCCAATATCGTAGACTTTGGAAAATTTGCCAAAATCATAAGAAGATAAGCAGGAGGTGATGACGATTTGCGATTTGTCTTTCATAGCCTCGTTAAACCGTTTTGCAGAGGCGGGATGATCTTTAAGATAGGTGAAAACAGGTTGTTGATAGGTCAGTTCAAAGGCAGATTTCCCCTCTTTCACGCAGCCGGCGAGCTGATCAAAGCTGCGGCTCATCTCTCCGCTGTAAAAAAGAACGAGCGAGCGAAGCGTTTCAGGATGTTGCTGTGCCAAGAGCGAGCTTGTTTCAGTATTGGAGAAGTGTCGATTGGGCTCTTCTTTAAACAGGTCGACGCTGGCGAGAAAACGCATGAGACGATAGAGATTTTCTTCATTGGTCCCGGTAAGGGAAGCGAGTTCTGCAGTGCTTTTTGGTCCATCCCAAAGATGACCAGCAATGTCGAATTTGGCAGCTGTGTAAACTCCATGCGCCACCCATTCTCCAGCAACAAGAGAGAGGACTTTTTGTCTTTCTACCGATTTTTCAGCAGAAATAAGGAGGGATGTGAACGTGAGTATAAGTAGTAAGGTTTTCATGGTGCCATTTTGCATGATGCGCTTTTTTTTGGTAAGGTTTTTTCGCTTGTAAATATTATTTGACGAAAATCGGTCAAGGGAGTCATCATGGGCATGTATTTTTTTAACTCCCTAGAGGATCCCTTATGAAATCAAGCTATAGATACCTTTCATGCTTACTTGTCTGCTTCTTTAGCATACTTCTAACAACTGTTAGTCTTGTTGCAACTTGTCCTTGTACTACTCCTACTGATTGTCAAGCGCAACAACTTGGTCCTTGTGCAACTCCAACAGGTAGCACGTACGTACTTCGATATAATGTCATTGGCGAGCGGGGAGCTCTGACATTTATTGGCAATACGCTCGGCCTTAGCAAAGACGAATGTACGAGTACACCTGGAATATTCGATGCAATTGGAGCATTCACTACTACAGATGCTTCAATAGTGGTACCTGGCTGGCCAATAGCGGTCGCTCCTGGCGCCCCCGGAGGAACGACGCTCGATTGGAGACAGAATGGTTCTTCAGCTCTTTTAAATCTCCCAGCTGGAGTTACAATCCTTCATGCTGAATTAGTTTGGAGTGGCAGCTATGGTTACTTTTGTAGTGATCCTACAACGGGGAACCCAATAGGGGTCGATCCAAATTGTGTTCTAAATTTTGCTGATAATATTTCTTTTAGAACACCGGATAATGTGGTACATCCTATTGTAGCTGATGCAGCGACAAAAATGGTATCCCAAAACCCTGCACCCGATGTTCAACCTTTTTATTGTGGAGGAAACTATGTCCGCAGCGCAGATGTAACGGGATTGCTGACAGCCCTTGTCAGTCCAAATGGATTTTATAGTGTTCACGGAGTTCCGGCAACTATATCTAATTTAGATACAACACATAATGCCGCTGGCTGGACTTTATGTATCGCTTACAGAGACCCTGCTAGCCCGTTTGTTAACAATATGACCATATTTGTCTCTAATCACCAAGCTAATCGTCCCCCGCCAGCGCCCCAGACTCCAGCTGAAGTGAGTGGATTTTGTACTCCACCTCCAGATACTGCAGGTTCAAATGCTAGATTACTTGTAAGTGCTATTGAAGCAGATGCGAACAAACAGGCTGACCAAATGATGTTTGGTCCTACAGCTGCAACCATGGTGCCTCTTTCTGGACCTAATAACCATCTCACCAACTTCTTCGCTTGTCAAATCAATGATGACGCAGGTAACCTAATTACTACTTCAGGAACTTATTGTACACAAAATCAAAACAACCCTCCTCCGCCCTTCAACCCACCGATTAATATTCCTGGTGGTAGACAAGGATATGACATTACGAATGTGGATTGCACAGGAACACTTGTGCCTAATCAAACGTCGGCATTTGCCCTAGGTACAACACAAGGTGATGACTACATGATCAATGCCTTAGGCATCCAAATCAGCGTTATTGCACCTGTTATAGTTCCCATTAAAAGAGTAAATAATCAGATTTCCTATCAAGCGCAACTTGGGGAAACTGTTACATTTACTTTTATGATTGATAATACGGGAAATGCAGCTGCAGCCAATGTCTTTTTTCAAGATGTCTTAGAAGCAGGACTTGTGTTTGTCCCTGGCAGTTTTATGGTGGACAATGTTGTCATTCCAGGTGTAACTCAAGCGCAGTTGGATTCATCTCCAGGAGTTTTGATTTCTCCCTTCATCCCTATAGGGGGTATAGTAAATGTTCAATTTCAAGCAACAGTCGTAGCTCCCCCTTTAGTAGGCAACACGTTTTT
>JAGVJV010000010.1 GCA_020050965.1 Parachlamydiales bacterium | reverse complement strand
TTGGATGGCAAAAAGATGGAGGAGCTTGATTTCATTGCTGCTTGCATTGTTGAGGATACAGTCGGCAAAGCCATGGGTTTTATCCCAGGTTTTGGTATTGAGGACCATTTCGCCATCAGTTAGGTCCCAGAGGATAAAGCCCTCTTTGGTCTTTTTTTTGGCATCGCAGTATTTGACTTCGAGTAGCAGATGGGGGAAAAATTTGAGCGAGGGCTCGAGGTAGCGAGACCCTTTTTCTTTAAGAAGTTTTTTTTGATGGGTCTCCATGACCTGTGCTGCATCAAAGCGGGTCTCGAGGGCTGTCGTTGAGCGGAAGTCGATCAATTCCTCTGCTTTTTGTTTGAGGTCAGGTCTTTGTTTATCGGTCATCCAAAAGAATCCGTAACTGCCGATTGCAAGAGTAAGTAGGGTAAAGAGTAATCGCATACCCTCAGGATACGCGAAATGGGATTTTTTTTAATCAGAACTGCCGTTATCCTAATTTAAATATGATTTTTCGTGATCGGGTTGATGCTGGGAAACAGCTGAGCTTAAAGCTTGAGCATTATCGAGATACCAATGCGGTAGTGGTCGGGCTCGTTCGGGGCGGAGTGGTTGTGGCTGCTGAGGTTGCGGCTGCCCTTGAGTTGCCTCTGGATGTGATGATCGTGAAAAAAATCGGCGCTCCCGAAAATGAGGAGCTTGCTCTTGGCGCTGTCTCAGAGGAAGGGATCGGAGTATTTAATGATCATCTGATTTCCATGCTCGGTGTTTCTAAGGAATATTTAAGGAAAGAGATCGAGCGGCAGAAGGAGCGGATTAAACAGGTTAAAAAGGGCTATCTCAAAGGGCATCTGCCAATCGATTTTACAGGAAAGACTGTGATTTTGGTCGACGATGGCATTGCAACAGGCGCGAGCATGAAGGTGGCTATCCAGGCTGCAAAGGCTAGGCAGGCGGGCAGAGTCGTTTTAGCGGTTCCTGTTGCGGCTGCTGATAGTTTGAGAGAGCTTAGTGAAACTGTCGACGAAGGTGTCTGCTTATATATCCCCTCTACGTTCTATGCAGTGGGCGCCTTTTATAAGGATTTTCCGCAAGTCTCAGATGATGAGGTAAGCTCTCTATTGCGGAAATAGAGCGCGATTTCGGCCATAGTATGATTTTTCAATTTTTCTAAGATTTCTACCCGTTCTACAAATGCCTCTAAAGCTTCTTCCATTTCAAATTGGATAAATAACTCTTCGATTTTGTCCATGGGAAGAGTTTCGATGATTTGGATGGAGTGCTGCGAGAATTTTTTTCGGGCGTGAGGTAAAAGATAGAGGCTATTAAAGAGCTTCCGATTTTTATTGGGAAATGTAAGTCCATTGTCAAGCTTGATGAGGTGGTAGACGCCGGCTTCGTCTTTACGGGCAAAGATGTTGTTTGCGTGGGCATCGGTGTCATAATAAAGCAAGATGAGAAGAAATAGGTCTTCGAAATCGGTCTGATCGATTAAGGAAAGTAGCTGCTCGTTAGTTATGCCTTGCTCGAGCCACCCTTCCGCAAGCTTGCGCAGATTCTCAATATCGGAAAGGTAGGGTTGGATGGAACATACCCTTTCCTGGATATGTGTTAGGTGGGTTTCGGGGGTCAAATGGCCTAAACCGATTAATTGGGCGAGTGAGGAGGCTAGGGCTTCAGCGTGGGCGGTAGGTGTACTTGTCTCTTCAAATTTGACAACGTATCGGGGGATTTGGTCTTGGTCCAAGAGAAAATAGGCCGACCCCTCAGGAGCTTTCAAAAGTAGAGAAAGGCTAATGAATATCTTGTTTAGCATCAACATCGATATAGACTCGCTCAAAGAAACCGTTGCAAATGGGGGAATTGCCTACGCTTTTCACATAGGGTTTGGCAATGTAGGCTGCGTTCCAGTGGAAGATGGGAGCTATGGGCATTTCATTCACAAAGATGGCTTCGGCTTCGTCGAGTAGCTTAAAACGCTCTTTGTCCGAGCGGGCTTGGCAAGAGCGATTTAAAAGGTCGATATAGGTCTCATTTTGCCAATTGGGGTAATTTTTGACGTTTTCCTTATATTTAAACCTCTCGAAGATGTTGAAGGGGTCTCGGTATTGCGCTATCCAGAAGGTTTGCGCCATTTGGTAGTTGCGCCCTTTAAGCAAGTGCAGGAGAAATTTTTTATCGATACTCTCAAGCTCTACGTACACGCCAAGGGCTTCAAGCCACTGTTGTTGTAGTGCTTGGGCAATTTTATGGCTTGATTCGGCCTTTGAGTAGATGAATTTGATCGTTGGGAATTCTTCTAGAGTGATATTGAGTTCTTCTAACCCTTTTTGGAAATAGTTTCGAGCAGTTTCAATATCGGCATCTTTAAAGAAGGGGGCGGTGTTTCCTCTCCGTTTGAGCAAGGGGGGGATGATGCCAAGCGCCGGTTGTTCATTGAGCTGAGTTATATTTCTGACGATTTGCTCACGATTAATGCAGAGGCAAAAAGCTTTGCGGATATTGACGTTATTGAAGGGAAACCGATCGACATTAAAGGAGCAGAAGGTTGTTCCAGGAACTTGGTTGATTTGAAGTTGCTCGGAGTGGGCAAGTTCGGGAATAGCATCGGTGGGGATCGGGATCAGGGGCTGTCCTAGGATGTCGAGTTGCCCTTTCTCATACATCTGCAGGGCGGTCATTTCGC
>JAGVJV010000031.1 GCA_020050965.1 Parachlamydiales bacterium | reverse complement strand
GAAGAAGAAGAAAATATAAGTCATGTTTTGCTCCGCTTTTCTACAAAGTCTTCTATTAGGGTAAAAAATAGAGGTACAAAAATGATCCCAAGAAATGTTGCTACTAACATACCTCCAAAAATACCAGTACCAACCGAGGTACGGCCAGCTGCTCCAGCGCCAGAAGAAAACAACAGTGGAAGGGCCCCAATAATCAAAGTCATAGAGGTCATGATAATGGCCCGAAAACGTAATTGAAGACCTGCTAAAGCTGCTTGAGCAGTAGAAAGGCCATCCATTTTTTTCATTCTAGCGAATTCAACTATCAGAATGGCATTTTTTGCAGATACTCCCACTAAGACTAAAAGACTCAGCTGAAAGTAAATATTATTTTCTAAAACTCTTAACCAGAGGGCTAAGAAGGCTCCAAACATAGCAAAAGGGAGAACGAGTAGAATGGCAAAAGGTAAAGTCCATCTTTCATAAAGAGCGGCAAGCACTAAAAAGATGACGAAAATGCCTCCCAATAATACGATTGAAGAGGATCCTCCAGACTGCTTTTCTTCTAAGGCCAAACCTCCCCATGTAAAAGACATTCCAGGCAAAACAAATTCATTTGCAATTTTTTCCATGGTCGCAATGGCCCTTGTTGGACTTCCTTTTGGTGCGATTGTGATCAAAGCCGCAGGTGCGCCATTAAATCGACTCATCAAGGGTGGGGCTGACGTAAAACGGGAATTGATGAAAGAAGTCAGGGGGATCATCTCATTTGTATTAGTTCGGACGAAAAAATCCCCTAATTTTTCAACGTTTTCTCGATACATTGAATCAGCTTGGGCGACAACTTTAAAGACCTTTCCATATTTATTAAAATAGTTGATAAATGTAGAGCCTAGTAAAACGTTCAATGTTTGATACATCTCATTGAGATTCACTCCTAAACTTAACGCTTTTTCTGTATCTATATCTAGATGGTATTCCATTCCAAAGGGTTGAAAGTTCGTTGAAACTGACTGAAATGCATGCTTTTCATTTGCTTTATCGACAATTTTTTTAATTACCTCTTGGAACTGGACTTCAGGAATATCACTCTGATTGAGAACCCAAAAAGAAAAACCACTGACAAGGCCGAGCCCGGGGACTTGAGGAGGATTCATCGCTATGATTTCAGCATCTGGGATGGAGGAGAATTTTTTATTTAATGATTGAATCACCTGAAATGCATTTTGTTTCCTTTTTCCCCAATCTTTCAAGGTAACGAAAATATTGGCCCGATTGCTCCTTGGAATGGATTCCATGAGACTCCATCCTGAAAATGAAAGTACATCCTGAACGGCCGGAGATTTGAGCGCAATTTCAGTTGCTTTTTTCACTGCAGCCTCCGTACGCTCGATAGTTGCTCCATCGGGTAAATTAACTACAATCGAAATGGTCCCTTGATCTTCATTAGGAATTAACCCTGTGGGGGTTCCCTTTGCCAGGGCAAAGGTAGCGAAGACTATAAATAAGAAAAATACTATCCCCAAAGCTTTTCTTTCCATTAGCCAGCTCGCTGCTTGTGTGTAATAATTGGAAAGTCGATCTAAGAATTGGTTAAAAGAGGTGGAAATTTTCCCGGGGGTATGGAGCTTCTTGATCAAAATATTGGATAAAACTGGACTGAGCGTTAATGAAACGAAACCTGAGATGAAGACGGAAAGAGCGATCGTCAGTGCAAATTGTTTATAAAACTTGCCTACAAATCCACCAGTGAAGGCAACTGGAATAAAGACAGCGCAGAGAATCAGTGTGATCGCAATAATGGGTCTGGAAACATCTTTCATCGTTTTTATCGCTGCTTCTTTCGAAGTAAGACCGAGCGATCGCATATTTCGTTCAATATTTTCTACAACGACAATCGCATCATCGACAACTATACCGATGGCCAGTACCAGTCCAAACAATGTTAATGTATTAATTGAAAATCCTAGTAAATAAACGCCTATAAAAGTTCCAATAACAGAAACTAACATAGCTGCCATAGGAACTAAAGTAGCTCTTAAGCTTTGCAAGAAAATCAAGATAACAAGGCCTACGAATAGGGCAGCGCCTATGATCTTTTGTTCCAATTCTCCAATAGAAAGGCTAATATATTTTGAAGTGTCATAAGGGAATGAATACACTATCCCAGGAGGGAAAAATTGCGTTAATTCATTCATTGTTTTCTTAATTCTTTTAGCGACATCAAGAGCATTGGCATCCGGGTCCAAGTAAATACGGATAAAGGAACCTTTTCCTTCATTGAGCTTGCCGATGAGCTCATAATTTTGAGCTCCAAGCTCTACAGATCCAACATCTTTTAAAATGACTTTGGAGCCATCGGAGTTAGCTCGCAATATAATTTCTTCAAATTGCTTGGGATCTGAAAGTCTTCCCTGCGTGCTTATAGGAAGTGTCAGTTTTATTTTCGAAAGCGTTGGCTCTTGGCCGATTAGTCCAACGTTATGGATTGAGCTTTGATCCATGACCGCATTGGTCACATCTGCTGTTGTGAGGCTAAATTGCGCCAGTCTATCAGGCTTCAACCAGATCCGCATAGAATAATCACGGGCATTGAGAACCTCTGCTGTGCTGACTCCCTTAATCCGCTGCAATGCATCCACGATATTGATAGAAGCATAGTTAGCCACAAAAAGATCATCGTATCTTGAGGTGGGATCTTGGATGGCGATAAAAAGAAAGGGGTTTATCAGTTCTTTTTTTACCGTTATTCCCTGTTTGCGTACCTCTTCAGGGAGAGAATTTTGCACCAGATTAACACGGTTCTGCGTGTCTGTTAGTGCAAAATTAGGATTTGTTCCAATATCAAAATAGAGATTTAATAATAGATATCCTGGGGAAACGGTTTGAGACAACATATAGATCATGCCTTCCGTTCCGTTCAAGGAGTCTTCAAGAGGGGCCGCAACACTATCTGCAACTGTTGTCGCTGTTGCCCCTGGGAATTGCGTTGTAATTGAAATGGTTGGCGGGGTGAGAACAGGAAATTGCTCCAGTGGAAGCGATCTCATACAGATAATACCTAAAAATAATATGATGATGAATATGACTGAAGTAAATATAGGCCTTTCTAGAAACATCTTATTTCTGTTCTATATCCTTTTCAATCATTATATAAAAGAGGGGGACAAAAAAAATGGCTAGAAAGGTGGCCATAATCATCCCACCGATAATCCCAGTGCCAACAGAATTTCTACTCGCTGCTCCTGCACCTGAACTGAAAATTAAAGGTAGGGTCCCTAAAATCAGCGTCAATGAAGTCATGATGATGGCTCTAAATCGCATTCGGGCTCCCATCAAAGCAGCTTCTACAAGGGGGATTCCTTCGGCTCTTTTTAATCTTG
>JAGVJV010000178.1 GCA_020050965.1 Parachlamydiales bacterium | reverse complement strand
TGTAGAGAGTGCGTGGAATCGGAGTAGCAGATAGCGTCAGGCAATCAACACCCACCTTAATCTTTTTAAGATGCTCTTTGGCTCGTACACCAAAACGCTGTTCTTCATCGATGATGATGAGTCCCAAATCTTTAAATTTGACATCTTCGCTGATGATCCGGTGTGTCCCAATCAAGATGTCGACCGACCCCTGGGCGACTCCTTCTAGGGTCTCTTTGATTTGTTTTGCTGAACGAAAACGAGAGAGTACCCCGATGTTGACAGGAAAGTTACTCATCCTTTCAACAAAGTTGTCGTAGTGCTGCATCGCTAAGACAGTGGTGGGAACCAAGACGGCTACTTGTTTGCGTCCATCTAAAACCGCTTTAAAAGCAGCTCGCATAGCGACTTCTGTTTTGCCGTATCCCACATCTCCGCAGATCAGACGGTCCATTGCTTTTGTCGACATCATATCTTGCTTGATGCTTGCGATGGCTTCCAGCTGATCTTCTGTTTCGACAAAGGGAAATTCTTCTTCGAACGCTTTCAAATCACTGCTATCGGAGGGGTACACAAATCCTTGTGTAATGACTCTTTGTGCATAACTTTTTAAAAGGTCGGAAGCATAACCTAAAATGGCTTTTTCGGTCTGTTCGCGCGTTTTTTTCCAACGCGGAGTCCCCAATGTATGCATTTTAGGGTTCTCTTCATGAGAGCCCACGTATTTAGTGATAAGGTTAGCGTGATTGAGAGGGACATACAATTTAGCATTTTCGGCATACTCAATCATAAAGAATTCGCTTGGAATGCCTAAATGATTGACATGTTTTTCCATGCCTAAATAGCGCCCAATACCATTATTCAGGTGGACAACCATTTCTCCGGGGACAAGATCATACGTCTCAGCTGGTGAGGTGTGGTAGGTGCTGCGCAGTTTCTGGCGTCGTATTTTATAACGATGGGTCACTTCTGTCAGAGGAAAAAGGATATAATCAAGATCTTGAATGACGAGACCGCTGGAGAGATAGCCGAGTTGATACGTGGTGTGTTTGGGAAGATGCACTCCTCCAGCCAACAAGCGTTTATGAAGAGTCTTCTCTTCCAGCTCATGAGCGCATAAAAAATGCAGCTCACACGGACGGTTCGCTAAAATGGAGAGGCGTGCCAACAGTTCCTCTCCAGAAGGCTCTCCTTCTTCTTCAGGAAATAAATAACCTGTCACCGTATTGAAAGAATGACGCCAACGCTCAACATACCATTCACGATTAAAGAGTTGAAAGCTTAATGCATGAAAAGCGGTTTGTTGCGAATAATAAGAGGTGCGTGAACGATTTTTGACTTTGATTTCGCTGAGTTCTTCAATGGGATGTTGAGTCCAGAGAATTTTTTGGAGGGGAGCCAATTGAGTTAAAAATTCTTCAATCGAACTAAAATGGCGGTTTTTTCCCCCCATGCTCACGAGCGAAGCATAACGATCTTCTAAAGCGAGTAAGTCATCGAAAATGACGAGTGTTTGAGGGCCTAAATAGTCGAGAAGGGAGGCGTGCAGCGTTTGTTGATCGAGGAGCTCGAGCTCCACACCCGGTGTAATCTCCACGTGTTCAACGGGGCGCACCGATTTTTGGCCGATTGGATCATAGATCCGCAAGGAGTCGAGATCATCTCCCCAAAATTCGAGGCGATAAGGATCGGGGGAAGAAACTGGAAAGACATCAATAATTCCTCCGCGCACAGCAAATTCCCCTTTATCGGAGGCGATTGGGCGGCGCTGGTAGCCCATCAGAAGGAGTTTTTGGATGAGATGTTCAAAAGAAGGGCTTTGGCCTTGTTTAAGAGACAAATGGAGCTCTTGAAAGAGAGTGGGTGAAATCAGCTTTTGTAAGCACGCTTGCAGGCTAGTTAAAATGATATGAGGTTGTGAGGCGGTGTAGAGTTCCCGTAACACTTGGTAGCGTTCGCCGACAATATCAGGACTTGGAGGAATATTTTCACCGGGAAGAGTCTCCCAGGAAGGAAAGTCGACGAGGGGACGATCGGTAAAAAAAGCAAAGTCATGAAAGAGGCGCACTTCTTCTTGACTTGCGCCTGTCAAAATCAAGATGTGCTTCCCCGTGGCTTGCTGAGCAAGAGCAGCAATCAGAGCTTTGGGAGCATTCCAAAGCTCTTCCATTAAAAGAGTTTTGCCATCCTGTAAGGCTTGCTGCAAGGCAGCGAGACGTTCACTACGTAAAAATCTTGTCAACATGACGGGATTCATCTCTTTTCTAATTTTTGTGAAGAGCATAGCATAGTTAACTGTTGCGGGACAACTAAGGACTTGTTATAAACAACTTTTACGCACATTTAATTGAGGTAGATGATGAAAAACACTATATTTTTTTTGAGCGCCTTCCTTCTCTTATCCACGCTACCTGGTGGAGCAATAGACTTTGAAAATACTCCCCAACTCGTGATTAAGGGGGAAGCTTCTATTTTTAAACCGGCCGATCAAGTGGAAGTGAAGATAGGGGTCGTGACATCGGCTGAAAATTCGACGCAGGCATTAAATGAAAATAATCAGCGTATGCACCAAATTGTCAACAGGTTACAAGCCATAGGTTTGGATGAGTCTGATTATCAAACCGGGCGTTTCCATATCCAGCCTATTTATCGTCAGCCGCCGAAGGAGTCGCCGGGAGAGTCTACAAAAATTGATCATTATGAAGTGAGTAATGCGATTCAAGTTAAAACGCAAAAGCTCTTTCTAGCGGATAAGATGGTCGGAGCCGCTGTGGAAGGAGGAGCAAATCAGATTGAGCAACTCAATTTTAATATCAATAATCCTCACGCTTATCGAGCAGAAGTCATTCACTTAGCGACTCAAAACGCCCTTTCAGATGCTCAAGCCTTAGCGAATGCAGCCGCCGTCCGTTTGGTGCGTGTGTTATCTTTATCGATGGATCAGTGGCAACATCAGCCACGCTCCTCTCATTTTTCGCTCATGGCGAAAGCAGGAGACGCTAATCAAGGAGGCGTTGAAACACCACTAGAAGCCGGGAATGTTGAGCTTCAAGCGACTGTGTACATGACGTTTGAAATCGCTTCCGCAAAATGATCCATTAGAAAGGAAGAAGGCGATGGATGCTTTAGCAAAACTTTTTATACACAAGCGAACCCAAATACCGATTTTTGAATTTGCTTGTGTATAGTTGCGGAGCTTTTGTAGGTGAGTTGACGCCATCGCCTTCAGAGACTGCTTAGCTTTAACATACAAAGGAGTGAGATGTCCTCCTGTTTTTTCTGCTGAAAGAAGTACTTACAAATTGATTTATCGCCTTCGCCTTTGTTAGTTGTTCGACCCAACATTCGCTGACGTTCAATCTAAACTGGAGGCGGCGATTGCGTTTTTTAGCAGCAGTGGCAATCCCTGAAGGCGGGAGAGCAGATCCAGGACGCGCAATACCAAACAAATCCTCAAGAGCTGGACAAACTTTAGAGAGGGATATGTTGAAAGATTTATTTGAAAGCAAACCCCGTTTATTTGATTTAACGCGTTACTCCTCGCGTGGCGACTTGTTTAATGCAAATTGAAGCTGCGAAGCAAGCAATTCGCGATCTTCCCCTGACGACTTCCGTTCTTATGATGTTAAGAGAGACAGCTCGCCTACATTCGACGCATTACTCGACAATGATTGAAGGAAATCGTCTATCTGAAGAAGAGGTTTCTCGAGTGATTGAGAGGCAAGAGCATTTTCCGGGTCGTGAAAGAGATGAAAAAGAGGTTTTAGGCTATTAACCTGAGTTTTGAGTTTTTTTGCCCTTTGGGCTGCGTGAAAGCTCTC
>JAGVJV010000106.1 GCA_020050965.1 Parachlamydiales bacterium | reverse complement strand
GGCCAAAAATGGCAGTATTAAATGCTTTTAAGTTGAAACGCCTAAAGAGCATTTCAATGACGTAAAGGAAGGAGCTAAAGAGAAGGCCTGCTCCAAGGCCAAGGAGTGTTTTTTGCCAGAGTGTGCCAGTCGGTAGAGAAACTGTAAACGCAGTCATAAAGAATAGGCTCAGAATTACAAAAAATACTCTTAGGAATGCAAAAGAGATTTTCATATAAATGTCCCCCATATGATGAGTTGAACGATTAAGTTATGGGGTTAGAGCATACACGTTCTAAACGTTTTTTGTCGAAGAAAATTGTGTTTTAGAGTGGATCGTTACCAAGTTCTACTGCGAGGATCGTTCTTTCTTTATCAATCTGAATTTCTTGGTTGCAATACTCTTCAAAGGTAAAGAGATGTCGGAGTTTCATAAATCTGCAGATAAAAACTCCACAACTGACATGATCAGTTTGTTGCTTATTTGGATTAAACTTAGGAGTCCATCCGTTGAAGCTTGGGTTTTCAAGGATATATTTCTTTAAGAATTCATTTGCTGGAAGATCTATTCCTTCAATAGTGCGGGTTTCATTGTTTAAATCTCCTCCCTGCGAATTGTAGTATTCATAAGTGCCTGTCTTTGGATCTAGCGCAAGCATGACAATATGATCTCGGTAAAGGTTGCTTAAGCCACCTTTTAAGATAAACGGAATGTAAACGGGTAGCTAGCCTTCACCAAGTGCAAGCGCAAGTTTTTCTTGGATGAGAGCGTCTTTATCCTGTGCATTTGCAATGAGCTCTGGATAGATGAAGTGATTCACGAAATTAAACTGCGGCTGCCTTGCATTCAAGAAGTCAGCATAGGTGTTGACAGTCCCACTTTTAAGTTCATCGTTGCTTAATAAGTTTGTTATGGCGATCTTCTTAACATTTGGAGCAGCCTCTGCGTCACACTCCATATCAGCGAACTCATCTATGACTTCATCATCGGAATTTTTAGTAGTTTCTGTACTTTGTTCCATTATCACAAAGCTATTTTGAAGGGATTCTGCATTATTGAGTTCTTCATAACCTGTCACAGAATCATCCATCCTGATTTCATTGCCTTTTCGATGAGAACTATTTGGATAGCGCAGATTGATCTCATGCATGTATTGTTCGATTTTTGCTTTCAATTGAGATTGGATAATTGACGATTGCAAAGCTGCTTCAAATATATCAAGGGCTTTAGAAAATCCCCATTCATCAATGACAGCTTTAGAAGGAATTTGAATGCTTTGATCTTGTTCTTTGATTTGCTCAAGAAGTTCAAGAATTGTTTTTCGATCATTTGGGGGAAGGTGCTCTTTTCTGTCGTGCTCGCCTCCTCCTACTTCTCCAAACACCCCTGGAAAGTTTCTCTTAGCTTGTGAAACGAGAAGTCCACCAAGGTGGCCAAGGGGTTGAGCAATGTTGCGTATGGCATTAAGATCGGAAAAGACATGTAAATTTGTTCCAGAGGTTTCCATTTTCAGATATGTATGATCAAATTCGTCGGTTGTAGCGATTTTCCCAAACACCACAGTTCTCATGCCAGATGGAAGAGGTTCAAGGTCAATTCCAATGTGTTTATAACCTTTCCAGGTGCCATTTTCAATACGAATAGCCCGAGTCTTGTAATGAGTTGAGGCTCTGCCATAGCAAGAGGGAGTGCTGTAGAGGAAATTAAAAATAGCATGGTTTTCATCTTTGAAATCAATCATCCCTTCGACAAATAGATCACCTTTAGTGATAGAATGAGCCACCTTTCCCCAACAGATTGCAATAACGTCTTCTTCGGAGGCAGATCTGTCAATTGAACCTTGCTTAAGACGTTTAATTAGGTCCAGACCCTGACAGGCATATCTAACTGCCGCTTTTTCCTCAATACCTGAACAATGATCTCCAACATATTGTTTAAAGGCTTCCCAATTTACCTTTTTTGGTTCATCTATTAGTTCGATCATCTCCATTACTGGAGCTTCTTCTGAAGCATTTTCCAAAAGATTTGGCTGTTCAGCAGAAGAAATTAATTCTTGAAGTTGTTGTGGTACAGGACCAGAAACATTAATAGTTTGTCCTGCAAGTCTCCACATATCTTCTGGCAAGCGCAAGTGGGGGTGTTGTTCTCGCAATTGACTATAGAGGTGAGGAATATCTTGATGCTCGAGATCTACTAATACTGGCGGACCCTTCTTAAAGTTTAGACCTACATAACGATTGCGATCTATGTTTTGATCAGCCGTTACCAATACATTAGAAGAAGGTGGCGGAGCATTTAATACTATTGGCTGAAGAGGAGGCATTCTATTTTGCTCTTCCGACGTACCCCAATTTCTGTAAGCGACATAGGCTGTAACAGCGCCAAGGCCAAGAAGACCTGCTGCGTAGAGGTATGTGGAAGAGCTGGAAGCAATTTCAGTGACAACGGGAGTCCCGATATTCTGACTAACAATGGGGCGCGCTACAGCTGGGATGAGCTTCTCAAGGCGGAGCGAATGGGGAATAGTGAACTGTCCATAAATGGTCCGTCCTAAACCGATGAGAGCTGTGCTTGGGAGTTTGGCAATTTGCTTTAGTGCGAGGTCAGGAGGAGTGAACGGTTCATAAACAGTCTTTCCCAAATCGATTAAAGCTGTACCTGGCAGCTTCTCTGGGAGAACAGAGTTCGCCGCTGTGAAGGAGTTGTTTGCCACATAATGGGCTGTTTTAACTAGTGCTAGGGTTGCTGCTGCTACACCTAATCTCCAATCGAAAATCGAGTAATAATCATACCCTTTCTCTTTTTCAACCGGCGGGAGCACGATCACATCGTTTTGCGCAGGCTGCTCTATTTTGAGCTCTTTAAGAATTTTGGGAGAGATGGTGGCTTTGGGATCCAGTTGCAGAAGGAGGCTAACCCAATCGGCCGCAGCTTGTGAGAATTTTTTCTTTTCTAATACTGTGTCAAATTTGGGGAATTCCTCTTTGGCATAGGGGCGTTTTTGCGGTGCAAGTTCGTAGTTAAGGAAGAGTTCGGCAATCTCGATGCGCTGGTTTAAGGAAAGCTGGCTTAAATCTTCTTTGTGTAGGTGCTTGACATCTTCTTTGGACCACTCCTCTCCCACCTGAGAATAGCAGGCTAAGGGAAGTTGCTCTTGGCCAATGGCCTTTAGATTTTTGTTTAAGGAAACCTGATAGGGAAGGGGGAGCTCTTTGGTTTTTGCTGGAAATTGGAGCAGGTGGTTTTTGACCTCGAGCAGTTCTGAAGACTTTAACTTGTCAATATCGCCTACAGTTTTGGGCAGACGGAAGCTATTGTAATTCTTGAAGAAGAGGCCGGCTTGAAAGAGGGCAAAGGCGGCAGCTTTGGTGATGAGGTTGATGACAAAGAGCTGTAGAGCTGTTTGTGAGGTGAGCAGGATAAAGGCATGGGTTCCCAAGGCGGTAAAGACGAAGGGAAGGGAGAAGGCGGTTAAGGCAATGGCGGCTACTGCTGCACAAACTTTTAGGAAGGGGGGATCTTTTGGAAGAAATTTGCTTAAGGTAGCTATGCCTAATGCACTGGCTCCAGAGGTGAGGAGAATGCCCAGTCCCGTTGGCTCGATCAGGCTGACACCTTGGAGGGCGCAAGTGAGTGCCCCCGCTCCCAAGAAGGAGCTGGTGTCGATCATCGGTTCCCATTTTTGATAGGGATCCAAATTTGCAGGATTCCTTGTTTCCATATAATTCCTCAATTTCTTGAAAATTATATGGCTTTGTTTCAATTTTATCAATTAAAAAGGAGGTCGAATAAAAAAAATGTGTTAACAGAGTGTTAGAATTTTTTTTTAATCATCCCAGTCTTCGTTATCAGATTCATCAGAAGATTCAGTACCATTAACAGCACCCCTTCTTTCCTGCATTGCAACCCAAATCGGATTAGAGTTCCCTTCATCTTTTGCTAAATCTTCCAGTCTCTGTGCTGTTGTTCTAATATCTTCTTGATTAACTTTTTTTAGCTTTGGTTCTTGTTTAATTTGCTGCTTTAGACCCTCCCTGGCAAATTCTTCTGCATTTCGCGCTTCCGCAGCAGCAGCTTTTTCTTCAGCTGTTTCCATTTCCGGCGCAATTTTAAGGTTGGTTTTGCCTTTTTTAATATCGTCCTCAGCAATTTGAGCTGGTCCTGTCTTGGCATTGCTATTTGGAATACCTTCGCCTAAACCT
>JAGVJV010000111.1 GCA_020050965.1 Parachlamydiales bacterium | reverse complement strand
GCTCCATAGAAAGTTCTTGCTCTGCTGGGTCGTCAGCCATTCCAATTCTCATGACAGCTTCTTGCAAAAGCAATCTGAGAAGATGAATCAGCTTTATCTGCTCTTTCGGTGTTTCCCCCTTTAACGAAAGAGCAGCATTAGCGTAGTCCATCAATTTGACAGCTAGATGGACGATTTTCCTGTTTTTGAGTGAAGGACGGCGGTGCTCAAATAGGAAAATGATATTGTGCTGCAGGGAATTGATCTGCTTTGCAATTTTCACCATTTTTCCACCTTCTAAATTGGCACCTAACCTAAGCGCCTCCTTCGAGATCAAAGAAATTTCGTAATCTTCAAAACGGTCCTCAATTTCCCGGTACAAACTGACGACCTGGCTCTCCAATCTGGCAAACTGCTCCTGCGTTGATCTAGCCCCTTGTCGCAGCCGTTCGATCGAGTCCTGGAGCGTTTCGAGTTCCTGAAATAGCTCTTTTCGGGTGTGAGGATTGACAGGATCGTTCGCCACCTTCTGCGAGATCTTTTGAACATCCTGGCTAATTTTACAATAATCCTGGAAAATATTTTCATTAATATGAGACATATTAACTATTCCTCCCTCTTTATAAGCCCAATTGTATCAGTTTTACTATATATTTACAATTCCTTAACATTTCTTTAATAAACTGAAGGTTAGGTAGATAGTAGAAATTTTAATATGGAAGTTGGTTGGAGTGCACTCCAATTTTTAGGCCCTTTTTTTGGAGTGTACTCCAACTTTAGGGTCAATAATTTTTTTGAATCAAAAGCAAAGACGGGGATTTTAGCCGGTTTTGCCAGGTATGGAAGCTAACACTCCAGTCGGCCGGGGAAAGGGTTTGGCAGAGCTTTAAAAGGGCTTCTTCCTCCCTTTGCCCTTCAGGGTGGCCAGGGTAGCAGGTGATGCTCACGAGGCCGCCTGGGAGGACGAGATTAAGAGCATTACGGACGCTGATGAGAGTCGACTGGACCTGGGTAGTGAGCGATTTATCTGCACCTGGGAGATACCCCAGATTATAGACCACTAAACGTATAGGGTGGGGTAGGGGAGGAAAGGTCTCATGGCTCTGGCAAAAAAGGAGTGCCTTTTCTCCAACCAGTTTTCTCGTATTTTCCAATGCGCTTTCCTGGACATCTAGCCCGATTACTCCTGCAAAATGGTCTACTAAAAAAAGGGTGTCATGCCCATTTCCGCAAGTTGCGTCGATGGCCCAATCGCCAGGCTGCGCAACTTTTGCCCAAATCTGGTGGGCTAGATCGAGGTGTGAATTAAAAATTGGAAACTGTCTTTTCTCTTTCATAGAATTGCCATCTAGTCTATCATGTTTGATAAATTTGAGACATTAGCTCAGTTGGTTAGAGCGCCACGTTGACATCGTGGAGGTCGGTTGTTCGAGTCAACTATGTCTCATTGCAAAACGTTAATTTCAATCCTACCGGCGCTTTTCTCTTAGGCGCTGCCATCGCTAAGATCTTTCCCCAAGAAGAAATCTGCTACTCAGAGGCAGATGGACAGGGTTTCATGGTCGAGTTTACGCATGCGCAGCCGTTCCAAGAAAACTACTTATCCATGCTCGAAAATGCGATGAAAGCCCTTTCTGGTGAAGAAATTAAGCTGATGGAAATGGTCGCTTCCAATGCCTGCGAATGGATGTTGCATAAAGGGCAGAAAAAGTGGGCGGCCCAACTTGAAGGCGTTCAAGGGACTGTCTTAATTGGGCAAATTGGCAATTTTGTTGGGCTGTGCTTGGGACCTATCGAAGAGTGCCATCACTTTTCTCTATTTGAATTTGTGCAGGAGAAGAAACGAGTCACCATTTTTGGAATGGCGTTTGGGGACGTGCAAGAGCAAAAATCATTTTTAAAAAAATATCGGCAGTATCCCAAAAAGAACCATGCTTTTTTGGCTAAAGAGCTCGAACTATACGAAGACGATATTTGGCACCCTCGGGGGATGGCGCTGAAGAGAGCGCTGGTTGATTTGTCGCGGCAGAGGCTGGAAAGAGAGGGGTATTATGAAATTTCGACCCCGGATCCAAAGGGCTATTTTGAGCAAACGGGGAGAAAAAAATTTAGTTGCGGGGATCGCAATTTTTGTTTTAGTGAAGATGCGCTCATTTCTTCCTTGCATTTCATCCAAAAATGGATTAATATTTTTGACTTTGAGCTTAAGTGGGTTTTGGTCATCTCAAAACCGATTAAAGCTCTAATAAATGCCATGGCAACTTGCGGGATTCAGTACCTGACCGAAGAAGGGGAAGGTGACCCACGAGTGGAGCTGCGGATTGCTGATTGCCTCGGGCGGTATTGGACCGGGCCGACACTTTGGCTGAAAAAAAATGGACTTGAGTTCTCGCTTTTTGGAGATTTAGAGCGCTTCATCGCGCTGCTTCTCGAGCGATATGAAGGCGAGCTTCCATTTTGGATCACTCCGGAGCAGGTGCGCTTGCTTCCGCTAGAAGGGGTGGACATAGAGCCGGTGATGAAAATTTTTAGTCGGCAAAAAATACGGTGTTTCGTCGATGGCGAGCCTGGATTGCTTAAAGAAAAAATGCATCGGGCATTGCGCGCGAAAGCTCCTTATGTTATGGTGTTTGGAAAAAGAGAGGAGAATGCCAGGCAGATGAATGTTAGAAGCCAAGGACTAGATAGAACAATGACTTTAGAACAACTCGAACAATTCTTGGCGGAGAGACAACTTGAGAATCAATAGGCAGATCCGCGCCGCGAAAGTGCGTGTGATTGATAAAAATGGAGCCCAGGTTGGCGTTTTATCTATTCAAGATGCGCTGGCGATGGCTGAACATGAAAAGCTCGATCTCGTAGAGATCTCCCCTAACGCACAACCCCCTGTTTGCAAGGTAATCGACTATGGTAAGTTCCGATACCAGCAAACAAAGAAAGAAAAAGAAAGTAAAAAATCACAACACCAGGTTAAGGTTAAAGAGGTAAAGGTAAAACCGAATACAGATGATCATGATTTACAAGTGAAGATTAAGATGGCCCGCGGGTTCATTTTAAAAGGCGATAAAGTGCGTCTCACTTGTACGTTTAAAGGCCGTGAGATGGCTCACCCCGAGATCGGAAAAAAGGTGATTCAGAAAATGATCGACCAACTGAGTGATATCGCCACTGCTGAGGCATTTCCAAAGCAGATGACGAGAATCTTATCGATCACTGTCTCTCCTGGTGTAAAAAAGATGAAGGAGCAAGTCCGTGAAAGTGAAAGTGAAGTTGAAACCGAAAAAGGCCATGAAGGCGAAGTACAAGGTCACAGGGACCGGAAAACTGAAGCGCCGTAAGCCAGGGAAACGACACATCCTAACAAAAAAATCGTCCAATAGAAAGCGCCGATTGGGAAAATCAGCCCTTGTCGATAAGACGATTACTAAAAAAATTGCCCGATTAATAGGAGCATAATATGACAAGAGCAACATGTTCTGTAGCAAGACACCGTAGACGCAAACGCTTAATGAAACTCGCTAAGGGTTTTGTAGGCGATCGTAAAAACCACGTTCGTTTGACAAAAGACGCTGTGATGTCGGCGCTTGCATTCAACACGACTCACCGCAAAAAACGCAAACGTGACTTCCGTAGACTCTGGATTATCCGCATTGGCGTTGCCGCAAAAATCAACGGCATCTCCTATAGCAAGATCATCCATGGGCTCGCTGAAGCTGGCTGCAGTTTGAATAGAAAAATGCTTTCTGAACTCGCGATCCGCGATCCAGACAGCTTTGCTGCAATTGCAAGTCAAGCAAAGAAAGCATTAGCTTAATAAGGTATGGACGAGAAAGTTCTTTCCCTAAAGAAGGCGTTTCAACACGACCTTAGCGGTGCCGCCAACTCTAAAGATGTTGAGCAGCTTAAGGTAAAATATACCGGCAAAAAAGGGCCTGTCCAGGCCCTAATGCTTGAACTTCGCAATGTCGCCCCCGAAGCACGCCCCCGTGTAGGGAAAGAAATCAATGACCTCAAAAATGAAATCGATGGGCTTTTAGACCAAGCTTTGATGGGTTTTGCCAAAGCCGAAGAGGTCGCCCAACTCGAAGCTGAAAAGATCGACATCAGCCTGCCAGGCAAAAGGCACTATCTAGGCCACTCCCATCCCATTCGAATCATGATGCGCGAAATCGTCGATATCCTAATCGGCATGGGCTTTTCGGTCCAATGCGGGCCAGAGATTGATTCGGATTGGTATAACTTTGAAGGGCTCAACTATCCCGCCGATCACCCCGCGCGCGATATGCAGGACACCTTCTATGTGACCGAGCACCTGCTTCTCCGCTCCCAAACCTCAAATGTCCAGCTGCGAGCCATGGAAGGGCGCAATCCCCCTATCCGGATCATCGCCCCTGGCACCGTGTTCCGCAATGAGAACATCAGCGCCCGCTCGCACGTCTTTTTCCATCAAATCGAGGGGCTCTACATCGATCGCCATGTCTCTTTTGCCGATCTATTTGCCACCATGGAAGAGCTCTGGAGCAAAGTGTTTAATGAAACCGTTGAAGCCCGGTTTCGTCCTAGCTATTTCCCTTTCGTTGAGCCAGGACTGGAAGTGGACCTCAAGTGCACCTCCTGCCATGGATCAGGTTGCCGTCTGTGTAAACATAGCGGCTGGTTAGAAGTGTGTGGTGCCGGTATGGTCCATCCCGAAGTGCTGAAAAATGGGGGCATCAACCCTCACGATTACTCCGGGTATGCTTGGGGAATGGGAATTGAAAGACTCGCCATGCTCCGCTACGGCATCAGCGACATCAGGATGTTCACTGAAAACGATATGCGGCTCCTCGCCCAATTCTGACCTGAATTTCGGGTTTCTTTGCCTGATACTCAAGTTCTTCCGGCCTTTTTTTGACTTTTGAGCCCTGGCAAGATGCTCGTCCCGATATTGCCTTCGGCTCAAAATTCAAAAAAATGCTCGGAATTTACTTGACTCTCAGGGCAAAATAAACCCGAAACCCAGGTTTTAATATATGATTACAATCGAAGAACTCTCCCTGCAATTTGGCGATAGAGTTCTGTTTGACGACGTCAATCTCAGCCTATCATCGAAATACCGTTATATCGTCGTCGGCGCGAACGGAACCGGTAAGTCCACCTTTTTGACCCTGCTCGCAGAGGAAATGACCCCTACCCTTGGAACGATTACCCGTGCCAAAGCTGCACAAATCGGCTGGATGAAACAGGTTCTCCATCTCTATGACGAAATGCCGATCGTCGATGTGGTCATTTTAGGGCGCGAGCAACTTTGGGAAGCGCTGCAAGCCAAAGATAAACTTTTGATGAGCCCCCATTGGACCGATAAAGAATCGACCCGCCTTGCCAAGCTGGAAGAGCAGATCAATCAACTTGGCGGATATCGAGCCGAGGCAGACGCTCAATCCCTTCTGACTGGGCTCGGCATCGCTTTAGAAAAACATCGGGAACCGCTCAAGCAATTTTCCGGCGGCTGGAAAATGCGCGTCCTCTTGGCGCAGCTGCTCTTCAACAACCCCGATATCCTGCTGCTAGACGAACCGACTAACTACCTCGATATCGACACGATCGCCTGGTTTGAAAAATACCTCATTGAGACCTACCAAGGGATGATCATCGCCGTCTCTCACGATCAGCGGTTCCTTGAAAATATCGGGACCTGCGTTCTCGATATAGACTATGGGCAGATTCTCTCTTATCCCGGCACCTATTCCCAATTTCTCAAGAAGAAAGCCGAAGTGGTCCTCCAAAAAGAAAAAGAACATGCCCGCTTAGAAGAAAAAGTGGAGAAGATGCAGCGCTTCATCGACCGCTTTGGAGCCAAGGCGACCAAAGCTGCCCAAGCCAATGCGCGCAAGAAAATGATCGAGAAGATCGTCTGGCCCGATATTGGCATCTCTTCGCGCCGCAGCCCCCACTTTGGCTTCATCCAAAATACCCGCTCTGGACAAATCCCCATCAAAGCCAAGAAGCTCTGCAAGATCTTCGAGCCAGACATCCTCATTGGCCCCTTAGACCTCGAAATTGAGCGGGGTGAGCGGATCGCCTTCATGGGCAGAAACGGCGGCGGAAAAACGACCCTCATCAAAATGTTGACCAATCAGCTGCTGCCCGACGATGGGACCATCGCCTTCGGTCATCAGGTTGAAATCGGCATCTTCCACCAAGAGCACAAGCACCTCTTCGTTGGTGATGAGACCGTCCTAGCCTGGCTCGAAAAAGAGACCAAAGGCCTCACCGAGGAGAAAAGACGGCAAATCCTTGGCAGGATGCTCTTTCGTCCCGAAGACACCAACAAAAAGATCTTCATGCTCAGCGGCGGCGAAATGGCACGGCTGCTCTTGGCCAAGATCATGCTCTCCGGCTGCAATATCCTGGTCCTCGATGAGCCGACCAACCACCTCGATCTTGAATCAAAAGAAGCGCTAGCAGAAGCCCTGGTGGCCTTCCCAGGCACGGTCATCTTTGTCAGCCACGACCGCTACTTCATCCAGAAGGTGGCCACTAAGGTGATTGAAGTGAATCGAGATGTCATCCGGGTAGCTAAATGAATATCAGCAATACATATGACTTTTTAAAGAGTGATTTAGACCCTAATAAAACCTACGTCATTTTTTGTCGTCACGGCCATTCGGTTATTAATGAAGAAGAGCGTGTAGGAGGATCGAGCGAACTCGCCAACAAGCCTTTAACTAAGAAAGGGGAGGGTGAGGCAGAAGATCTCGGCCGCAATCTGGCTCCTTTTAAGGATAAAATCACACAAGCATTTACCTCTCCGCTGATTCGAGCACATCAAACCTGTGAAAAGGTCCTGAAAACCATGGGCTCTGAAATTCAACTCCAAAAAGAACCAGCACTCAGAGAAAAGTTTTTTGGAGAAGAGCTCGATGGTCAAACAAAGGAAGTCTATGAGCACTATGCAGCGATAGAGCGGGAAGAGACTAAAGGCTTCACTTTCTCTCAAAAGTGGGATTACACATGTTCTAAACTCACAAAACCCGGAAAGTTTCGCGGCTATTTTTAAGCGAGTAAAGGAATTCATGCTCAGCGTCGCGAAAAAATACCCAGGCGAGGTCATCTTGGCCTTTGGTCATAAAGTTTCTTCGATCAAAGTCCCTGTGATGGGAGTGCTTAATGAAGAAAAAATTGAGCTAGATTACCGCGCAGAAGGATTTAATGAGCCGAAAAATGGGGCAACTGCTGTCTATGAAATTGATCCTTAAACTAATAGAATTCGGCTCGTTGCGATTGATGGCTTTTCGTTAAAGATATAACGCGTCTTTGAGGATACAAAGGAGATTTCTATGTTAAGTTCATATGTTCTAGTTAACGGGTATAGCGGCAAATGTGCAGATGCTTACTGTCAACAAAGCGGGAACACCGATAACGACCCATTCGTCACCCATTCTAATGGAGAGAAATGTGTTGCTCATAAAAGTTGCGCGTCTAAAGCTTTAAAAGTTGAAGAAGCAGTTTTTAGATGTGGATTTTGCAAGGAATGGATTGACGCTAGCAGTATTCTAAGCCAAGAGCAATACAAACAAAAATTACAAGAACATAGATATCGAGCCATACATCAACAAGATCCTAACCAAGCGCATCCTACGGAATCAGATGAGGAATTTGCCCTTCGCTTACATATGCAAGAAGTTCAAGGCCGCTACCAATTAGATGATGTTATAGAGCTATAATAATATAAAAATAATTTTACTTGACATTTAAATAATTTATTGTAATAATATTATTATGTTAGATTATGATTATTTCTATAATTTCATAGATCATCCTTTGCCTTATGGCTTTGAGCGGATTTGCCCGGTTTCAGTCATAGGTTCTACTGTAGAGCGAGCGAGGGAGCTTTTTAATCGGGCTCTCCAACCTATGGTGGGGGTTGTGTCGCGCCAACTTTCTGAGTCGAGCACAGACAAGAGCGTCCTGTGCCTGCCTGATCAGACCTGTTTTCAGGTTATAACAACCACGCTCTTAGAAAAGGCGATGCCCTCGGGTCAGACAGTGGCTAAAATGACAACGAAGGTGACCCTCGTCGAGAAAAGTTCGCTGTATACTACCCTTTTTGGATATGCAAAACAAATGATCCACCATTGCTCTCTAGAGGGGAAAAGAGTGTGCGAGAGTATTCATTTCACATCTGGAGATGCTGCTGCCAAGCAGTGCACAGAGGGACCTTTTGAAGGAAAATTGCTCTCCCAAGTCTGCACTTTTATAGGTAATGAAGCTGCCACAGTAGAGAGCGCCGGATATTCTTTGAGCAACATCATCGGCGGAGTCGTGGCTTTGACTTTTCTTGGAAAGGGGATTCAAGCTTACTTTGCTGGTGGAAAGCTCCATCAAGCCAAGGCCCTGACATGGTGTGTTCTCAGTGCAGCTTCACTCTATGGAGCTTTTTCAGTTTAGATTACGACCCTTGAGATCCGTTACGTTGGCCAGCTCGTTTGCCTTGAGAATTCGGGTGTTTGCGATGGGGCTGATTATTACCACGCCAGTGTGAGGGTTTATTTCCTCTCTTTGGCGTGTTTCTTCCATTTGGAATGGGCTCGGCCTTGATGTCTGGATTCGGCTCATAGCTCGGAACGATTACTTGTGGGATCTGTCGTTTGATCAGCCGCTCAATATCCTGTAACAATTTGTGCTCATCGATGCAGACAAGAGAGACTGCTCCCCCTTCTTTACCCGCGCGACCAGTCCGGCCGATACGGTGGACATAGTCTTCAGGGACATTGGGCAACTCGAAATTGACGACATGCGGAAGTTCATCGATATCCAAACCACGCGCTGCGATGTCTGTCGCCACTAATACTTGTATTTTCCCCGCCTTGAAATCTGCCAGCGCTTTAGTGCGGGCCGATTGGCTCTTATTCCCATGAATCGCTGCGGAATTGATCCCATCGACCTCTAATTTTTGAGCAAGTCGATTGGCTCCGTGTTTAGTCCTAGTAAAGACCAGTACCTGCTTCCAATTCTCTGAATTGATGAGAAAGGACAAGAGGGCCGCTTTCCGCTTGCTATCAACCGGATAGATTACTTGTGAAACGAGATCGGCAGTCGAATTATTGCGAGCTACCTCGACCATTTTAGGCGCTTTCAAAAAGCCATCAGCCAGTCGTTTGATCTCATCAGAAAACGTTGCAGAAAATAGAAGGCTCTGACGATTTTTTGGTAAAACTGCCAGCACCTTGCGGATATCGTGGATAAATCCCATATCGAGCATCCGATCGGCCTCATCCAAGACCAGAATTTCGATTTTGGAGAGATTAACCGTCCCCTGGGCCAAGTGATCCAACAGACGGCCTGGTGTCGCCACAATGATGTCGACCCCAGCTCGCAAGGTCTTGATCTGTGGAGCGATATTGACACCGCCAAAAATGACAGCCGACTTAAGCGGCAGATATTTGCCATAGAGCCGGACACTTTCCTCAACTTGAGCAGCCAGCTCGCGGGTCGGCGCTAAAATCAGAGCCCGCACAGGGCGCTGTGTCCCTACGCTGGGCTTCCTACTCAGAAGCTGCAGCAATGGGAGCGTAAAGCCAGCCGTCTTACCGGTACCGGTCTGTGCTCGGGCCATGATATCGCTCCCTTCGAGAATGAGCGGGATGGCGAGTTGTTGGATGGGAGTAGGGGCATCATAGCTT
>JAGVJV010000299.1 GCA_020050965.1 Parachlamydiales bacterium | reverse complement strand
TCATGACCGGGATCAGCACAGCTCTGCAGCGGATCGGAAAAGCTCAAGCAGAACTAATCGCCAAAAATCAAATCGGCCTTGGCAAATTTCTGTTCAAAAAAGACAATCGCGACCTCCTCTCCTATGCCATCACGCTGACAAAAAACATCCTGCTCATCTGTTACACGATTACCGCCTTTGATTACACATTGGGGCTCCTCACAGCCACTGCGACCCTAGAAACCATGCTCCTGGCGCTTCTGATCGTCCTATGCATCTTCTTGATCTGCGATTACATCTTCCGCATTTTGAGTGCGATCAGGCCCCGCACTTTTTTTAAAGCCACTTGCCAGCTCTCTTCGCTTGTGATCGTCATTTTATGGCCAATTGCGATCTTGCTGTATAAAATTCTCCATGTGCTGATGCCCCCTGCAAAGGAAATCACTACTTTCTCCATCAAGGATAAGATCCTAGAAATACTCCACGATTCGGAATTTTCCCCCTACCTCGATCCCAATGATCAAAAACTGATTCTTTCGGTCATCTCTTTTAAAGAACGGATCGCTCGGGAAGTGATGGTGCCGCGCATCGACATGTACACGCTATCGAGCGCTACATCGATCAAGGAGGCTGCTAAGCGTTTTTTGGATGAGGGTTACAGCCGAATTCCTGTCTGGAAAGAGAACGTCGACAACATCATCGGCACACTCTACTACAAGGACCTTTTTAAGACCTATTTCAACGCCTCCGGGTCCCCGAAAGAGCTAGAGGTATCCATTGAACATCTGCTCAAGCCGATTGTCTATGCACCTGAAACTAAAAAAATCTCCCAGCTCCTGCAAGAATTCCGCAACAAACAGATCCATATGGCCATTGTCGTGGATGAGTATGGTGGAACAGAAGGGATCGTGACGATTGAGGATATTCTTGAGCAGCTGGTCGGAGAAATCGGCGATGAATACGACTGGGGCGAAGAGGCCCTCTTTACAGTACTGCCATCTGGTGGATGGATCGTAGACGCCAAAATGACCATTATCGACATCGAAAACGAGCTGGGTATTTCGATCCCCCAAAGCCCAGAGTATGACACAATTGGGGGCTACATTTTCCACAAGGCAGGAGCTATCCCCTCAAAAGGTTGGCGCCTCCATCAGGATGAGTTCGAGCTTGAGGTGCTCAGCTCCTCTGAGCGTACTGTGGAAAAAATTAAAATTGCTCCACATTAGACTTTTAAAGATTTATCAAGCATAATCACTCTTAATCACTGGAAAAAACGGAAAAAAAACCATGCGTCGTTCAATTTGCCTCACAGAGCCAAATGTTGCCCTTGCAGGCCAGATCAAAACTTGGAAATTCTCCTACACGGCCTCTGCTAACCTGCCCAAAGGGACCAAATTAAAATTTGACCTGATGATGCAAAATCGGCCCACCGATTGGGAAATCCCTCAAGTGGATGCCCAGATGAAGGAAAATTCCATTTGGCTCAAACTACCTACGGGCAAAACGATTCTGCCTGAAGAGATCTATGCCCCTAATCAGTATGCTCCAGCGTTTGAGTTCATCCTACCAATCGAGATCAAAGCAGGAGACTTGATCGACATCTTCCTAGGCACTTCTCAGGCCCAACGAGTGACCCAAAGACGGCGCCCCTTCCATCTCTATATCGACCCTAAAGGAAAGGGAGACTATAAAGATCCTGAAATCTTCACGATCGATGTGCGGGGAAATGTCTTAAAAAATATTCGGATCATGACCCCCTCTTGGGTGGCTAAAAATCGTCGTTTCGACATTCTCGTCCGCTTTGAAGATGCCTTTGGCAATTTAACGAGCAACGCCCCCGAAGGGACTCTCATTGAGCTTAGCTACGAATTCTTGCGCGAAAACCTCAATTGGAAGCTCTTTGTTCCAGAAACTGGGTTCATCGTTCTCCCCAATCTCTACTTTAATGAAACCGGCGTCTACCGGATCCAGCTGAAGAGCTCTTCCAGCGATGAAATTTTCTTCTCCTCACCCATTAAATGCTTGCCCGAAACTGACTACAGTCTTTTTTGGGGTACGATCCATGGGGAATCTGATAAGGTCGATTCGGGCGAAAACATCGAAGGTTTTTTACGCCATATGCGCGATGAGATCGGAATGCAGTTCGTCGGCACCACTCCCTTTGAGAGCCTCGAAGAGACCTCCAATGATGTCTGGAAAGGGATCGTCACGCAAATCCATGAGTACAATGAAGAGAGCCGTTTTACGAGCCTGCTCGGCCTCCAATGGTTTGGTGATGAGAATGAGGGGCTGCGGCAGCTCATCTATTGGAAAGACAATAAGCCGATGATGCGCAAAAAGGATCCCAAATATACCAATCTGAAAAAAATCTATAAGATCCACACTTCGAAAGAGGTGCTTGCTATCCCCAGCTTCACTATGGCCAAGGGATTTGAGACTGACTTTTCCGACTTTAATCCCGAATTTGAGCGGGTTGTCGAGATTTACAACGCCTGGGGCAGTTCAGAGTGCACCGAAGCAGAAGGAAATTTACGCCCCATTAAAGGAGAGATTCAGGAGACTGAAAAAGGTTCGATCCGCAAAGCGCTGAACAACAACCACCGGTTTGGTTTTGTCGCCGGGGGCCTCGATGACCGGGGCGTCTATGGCGACCTCTATTCTGGAGATCAGGTGCAATACTCGCCCGGCATGACAGCGATCTTAGCCATCGAGCAAACCCGTGAAACCCTTATGCAAGCCCTCTACAACCGCTGCTGCTACGCCACCACCGGCCCCCGCATCGTCCTCAATTTTAATATCGCAGGCAGCCCAATGGGAGCAGAACTGAGCACCAAAAATAAACCGGGCTTGGGGCTAAACCGCTATATCACCGGCTTTGTCTGCGGCACTGCCCCCATC
>JAGVJV010000260.1 GCA_020050965.1 Parachlamydiales bacterium | reverse complement strand
TTTGGACAGGCTATAAGAAAAATTACAAACGGACACGTCGACTTTGTTTTGTCCCACTCATCCTCTTAATTCTAGCTCTGCTGGCTTACTTGCTTTTTTTCGTAGAAATTTAAGAAAAAGCGTGTCAACTTTGGCTTTCAACCTGATAATCAAGTTCTTCCGGCCTTTTTTTGAATTTTGAGCCTTGGCAACCGGCTCCAAATTCAAAAAAATGCTCGGAATTTACTTGACTCTCAGGGCAAATAAATCCGAAACTCATGTTGCAATGAAAAACAAACCGCTGAAAGAAATCGCCCATTTTCTCCATCTCGATTGTTCCCAAGATCGACCCGTTACGCACTTTGCCATTGATAGCAGGCAGATTGAGCGGCAAGGACTTTTTTTTGCCCTTCCAGGTGCCAAAGCCGATGGACACTTTTTTCTCAAAGAGATCGCTGAAAAAGGGGCGCTTGGAGCGGTGGTCTCCAAGCACTACTCGGGGCCCAGTTTCGGATTAGAGCTATTGAAAGTCCCCGATGTGCTTATGGCCCTCCATTCCCTTGCCAAAATCGTCTTCAATCAGCGCAAAGAAAAAGTGATCGCAGTGACCGGCTCGATGGGCAAAACCACTACGAAAGAGTTTATCGCGACTCTCCTAGAAGCAAAATACCGTGTCGCTAAAACTCCTGGCAACAACAACACAAAACTTACCCTTCCGCTCACTTTGCTCAATCTAGAAGGGGAGTACGATGTGCTTGTCCTCGAAATGGGAATGAGCAATAAGGGGGAGATCAAGACTCTTGTTCAAATTGCTTCTCCAGATATTGCTCTTGTCACTCGGATTGCTCCAGCAGGAATGACCGATTTTAAGGGTGGACTGGAGGCAGTTGCCGAAGCCAAGTCTGAAATTTTCTCAAGTCCTCGGACCAAGCTCGGAATTATCAGCTGCCAAACGGCTAAGTTTAAACAGGTGCTCTATGGAGGCGGGGTCCAGAAATGGATTTACGGATGGAAAGGGGATTTTGAGGATCACCGAATGGGCGATTTTGTCATGGAGAAGTCGGGAGAAGATGTGGTCGTCAACGATAGTCCTCCAATTAGACTTGGATTTGATGCTCATCATTTGCGCGAAAACTTTTTGGCAGCGGTAGCAGTTGCCAGAGCAATGGGGCTGTCGTGGAGCGAGATTCATGCCCAAGCTCTGCTTTTAAGACCGTTTAAGCTTCGCTTTGAAAAAATCGAGCGGCAAGGTATCACGTTCATCCAAGATTGTTACAATGCAAATCCAGAATCGATTCTCGCTGCGTTTAAAAGCTTACCCAAGGCAAAGGGAAAGACAATTGGCGTGCTAGGTGCGATGCCCGATTTAGGCGATCAGTCTGCCCATTTCCACACACAGGTGGGAAAAGCAGCCAATCAGCATCTCGATCGACTGCTTTGCATTGGAGAAGATGCGAAAAATTATGCGGCAGCTTTTTCTAAAGAGGCCAAGCATTTTGATCAGCTCGCTGAGATTAAAAAAGAGCTCTTCGCCCTTGCGCAGCCCGGAGATGTGGTTTTGATCAAGGGGGGAAACGGCTGGAAACTATGGCAACTACTGGAAGATTGATGTGTTACTGCTTTTAATTCGCTTTTTACATAGTTATTTTGGGATCCATGTCCCTGCAGCTTTCTCCTATTCTTCGACAAGGATGCTTCTTGCAGCGATAACAACACTTCTGATTACCATTTTCATCGGCCCCTATTGCATACGCAAACTCTATGAACTGAAGACCGGTCAATCGATCCGCGTCGAGGATTGCCCACTCTTAGTAGAGCTACACAAAAAGAAGAAAGATACCCCGACAATGGGGGGGATTCTTATTTTAGGCTCGATGTTGATTTCCCTCATCTTGTGGATGGATTTGACCAGTATCTATACCCTCATCTTCTTTGTATCGACCATTTTTCTTGGACTAGTTGGCGGTATAGATGATTATTTAAAGATGAAGCACAAAAACTCCAAAGGATTGAGCTCAAGAAAGAAGTTCGCCCTCCAGGTGCTCCTCGCTGCGGCAGTAGGTATCTGCCTAATATGGTTTAAATCCCCACAGATTGGAACCTACTTCCTTCCATTTATGAAGGGGGCTCTTTTTACCCTCAAAGGTCCTCTGCTCATCCTAGGCCTTTTGATCACGATTTTCGTCATTACCGGTTCTTCCAATGCAGTAAATCTGACTGATGGGTTAGATGGCCTCGCTGCCGGGACGCTCGTGATGTCTGCTGGAGTGCTGGCTCTCTTTGCCTTCTTATCCAATAACCTCGAAGTTTCTCGCTACTTGAATATCCTCTATATTGAAGGCAGCAGCGAGATTGCGGTTTATCTCTCTGCCATGTTAGGTGCATGTCTTGGGTTTTTGTGGTACAACGGATATCCCGCGCAAATTTTCATGGGCGATACGGGATCACTGGCACTCGGCGGAATTCTTGGAATAGCAGCTGTTTTACTGCGCAGAGAAGCACTTCTGGCGATTGTCGGAGGTGTCTTTGTGATGGAGGCCCTTTCAGTTATTCTGCAAGTCCTCAGCTATCGGTATAGGAATAAGAAGCGGGTCTTTTTGTGCGCTCCGCTCCATCATCATTTCGAATTTAAAGGGTGGCCGGAGACCAAAGTAGTGCTCCGCTTTTGGATCATCGCCCTCATTTTGGGATTAATCGGCATTATTTCGGTAAAAATGCAATGAAGGCGCTTGTATTAGGA
>JAGVJV010000217.1 GCA_020050965.1 Parachlamydiales bacterium | reverse complement strand
GAGGTTATAGTGCCCTTCGTCTGCCTTATCGTAGAGAGCGGGGCGTTTTTGGACCCAGTCGAGCAGCTCGGTCTCATCGATCTCCTTTCCCTCAGGTACAAGCGCAAGACTCTCGAGCATGTTAAAGAGGTGGCGGGCGTCGCCTTGGGCCATGTCGATCAGTTTTTCTTTGGCCTTCTCAGTGAGGGGGAGGCTTCCATAGCGGCTTAAAAGGATTGAGAGGTCTTCTTCGGTCAGTGGATTGAGGACTAGGGTGCGCATGCGGGAAAGAAGCGCATTATTGAGAGAGAAAGAGGGGTTTTCGGTAGTTGCCCCAATGAGGGTGATGGTGCCATTTTCTACAAAGGGGAGCAGTGCATCTTGCTGGGCCTTATTGAAACGGTGGATCTCATCAATGAAGATGATTAGGTTACGTTGAAAGAGGGGGCTGTTTTTGGCATCGAGGATGGTTTTTTTGAGTTCGGCAACTCCATGTAGGACCGCGCTAAAGACGACGAAATCGGCATCAAAGGCTTTGGCATAGAGGCGGGCCAGGGTGGTTTTGCCGCATCCGGGCGGTCCCCATAGGAGGATAGAGAGGGGGCGCTTGCTGGCAATTGTGCGGGTAATCCAGCCTTGGCTTGAGATTAAATGGCCTTGCCCGACCATCTCTTCAATAGTTTTGGGGCGTAGTCTTTCTGCGAGTGGAACCATAGATAGCATTATATCAGAATGGATGATATAATAGTTGCTCCGCAATAACCAGGAGGCAAAAAATGTTGTCTAATAATATTACTTTGGGTGCGCCTGCAGCTGCTGCACAATCTAACTATATTTTGTCAGACGAAGAAATTATTACGGCGATTTTTATCAAAGACCCATGGTGCACATTCCCTACGGATGATCAGATTGGAACCCAAATTAGAAAAACAGAACCAATGGTATCGGATCAGGATGTTGCTCGTATAACCGAAAAGCTAAAACCAGATTTACGAGCAAGACTCGTGAAAGAAAAAGCACTATCCTTTTTTTAACGATTTAAATGCCTGTTTCGCTATGCGGATTCCACGTGCCTGGGCTCCTTTGACGAGAACTTCTTTCAGTTGGAACTGTTTCTTAGAGTTTGTGAATTGGATCTCTATTATGGGTTCAACTGCCGAAGAAATGTACTCCAACGTGGCATTTTCATCTAAGTAGCGGTAGGTTTTGTCGAGGATGAATTTTTCGACAATGAACCGCTTGGCCCAAGCCTGCTTGGTTTCAGTGTTTTTATAGATGACGTTAATAACGGTCGTCTTGTCGGCCACTCCCACCCAAACGGCCCCTTCGATGTATTGTTTGTCGGTGATGTTGGTCGCTTTGTAAGTCCCATCTTTGAAGAGGACCAGGATTTTGTCGAAATTGGTGCAGCTGAATTGCTGCGGCCCTGACACTTTAGTGCCGACAAAGCCAGCTTCGAGATCGTAGCCAATTTTGATCTGCTTGGTCTCAATGGCTCTGCGGTCGATCTCTTCAATGGCCTTAATTTTGGTTTTTCTGGGGAAGAGCGCTCTATACTTTTCAGTCAGTTTTTTTAAGTAGTTGATCGTGTACTTTTTGACATTCTTTAGATCTTTTTCAACCCCTTGAAGAGTCTCTTCCAATTGGATGATCTCGTCCTTATTTTTGTCGATATCGAAGCGGGAGATCCTTCTGATGGGGATTTGGAGAAGCTTCTCTCTGTCATCGTGTGTAGGTGTGCGCAGCAGCTCTTTTTTGTAAGGCTTGAATGAGGCGTCGAGGGTCTCATGGATCCCTTCAAGGGACTTTACAGTTTCAATTTTCTTATAGATTTTGTCTTCGATGAAAATGCGCTCTAATGTTCGATAGAAGATTTTTTCGAGTAGGCGCTCTTTTTCGATTTCGAGCTCCCGTTTAAGGAAGCCGACCAGGTTATCGGCATTGTAGCGGAGGATCTCATCGACATCGGTCTCCCAAGGGTGACCATCTTTAATGACGATGATCTGGGAATTAATCGAGACTTCGCAGTCTGTAAATCCATATAGGGCATCGAGCATCTCGTCGGCATATTGGCCGCGCGGCAGCTTAATCTCGATTTCGACATCTTTGGCAGTATAATCGTCGATCGACTCAATCTTGATCTTCCCTTTTTTGGCAGCTTCGTCGATAGAGCGGATCACGCTTTCGGTCGTCGTGCCGTAGCAAATGTCCCGGATGACTAAGGTTTTAGCATCTTTGATCTCGATTTTGGCTCGCAGCTTGATTTTGCCCCGCCCTTTGTCGTATTCGCTCTTGTCCATGATCCCGCAGGTGGGGAAATCGGGGAAAATCTTAAAATCTCTGCCTTCAAGGTAGGCCACCTCAGCCTCGAGTAGCTCGATGAAATTGTGAGGCAGAATATGAGTCGCCATACCGACAGCGATTCCATCTGCTCCTTGCATCAGAAGAAGAGGGATTTTTGCCGGGAGAGTCACTGGTTCGAGATTCCGTCCATCATAAGAAGGGACCTTCTCGGTGATGTCAGGGTTGAACATCGTCTCGCGCGCAAGCTGGGAAAGTCGTGTTTCGATGTAGCGCCCCGCAGCAGAGGGGTCTCCAGTGAAGAGGTTGCCGAAATTTCCCTGCCTGTCGAGCAGAAACCCTTTATTAGCCAGATTGACGAGTGCCTCGTAGATGGCAGCGTCGCCGTGCGGGTGGAGCATCATCGTCTGACCCACCATGTTGGCCACTTTGTGCAGTTTGTCGTCGTTTTGCTTCCAGAGGGTCTCGAGAATCCGCCGTTGCACAGGTTTTAATCCGTCGACCACATTGGGAATTGCCCGGTCAAGAATAACGTAAGACGCGTATTGAAGGAAATGATCCTTCATCTGATCTCTTAAATCATCCATTCTTCACCTATGAGGTTGGTCATAATGAAATTCTTCCGTTCGGGAGTGTTTTTACCCATATAGAATTCGAGCGTCGGCTTAATATCTGAGAGATTCTGAATCGTGACCGGGACAAGGCGCATCTCTTTGCTAATAAACTGCTTGAATTCATCTGGAGAAATTTCTCCTAGCCCTTTAAAGCGGGTGATCTCGACCCCTTTTTTAAGCAGTTTCTCTGCCTTATCCTTTTCCTCGATCGAGTAGCAATAGATAGTCTTCTCTTTATTGCGCACCTTAAAGAGGGGAGTCTCGAGGATGAATAGGTGGCCATTCAGAACTAGCCCTTCAAAGTAGGTGAGAAAAAAGGTGACCAGCAGGTTGCGGATATGCATTCCGTCGACGTCTGCATCGGTTGCTAGGATCACTTTGCTATAGCGGAGATTGGCTAGGTCGTCCTCAATATTGAGGGCCGACATCAGGTTGAACATTTCCTCATTTTTATAGAGCTGGTCGAGCTTCATCCCATGGACATTGATCGGCTTTCCACGGAGGGAAAAGACCGCTTGCGACAGGGGATCGCGGGTCATCACGATCGATGCGGAGGCCGATTCACCCTCAGTGAGGAAAATCATCGAACGTTCGCCTTCCTTGCTTCCGTCGCCAAAGTGGTATTTGGAGTCGCGGAGTTTAGGGATTTTAAAGGAGATCTTTTTCTGCTTGTCCTTCGCCTCTTTTTTGACAGCAGCAAGCTCTTTGCGCAGTTTTTCATTGAACAGGATCCGATCGAGAATAAGCTTGCCCGTTTCAGGAAATTTGTAGAGAAGATCTTGGACCGCCTCTTTCACCTCTTGCATGATCGGGCCGCGGATTTCATTGTTGGAGAGCTTGTTTTTGGTCTGCGATTCAAAAACTGGATCCTTTACTTTCACCAAGATCGCGCCGACGATACCTTCGCGCACATCGACCCCTTGGAAGTTCTTTTTGGCAAACTCGTTGACCCCTTTTAGGATCCCTTCCCTGAAGGCCGAGAGGTGGGTACCCCCATCTTGCGTATATTGACCATTGACGAAAGAGAAATAGGTCTCCCCATAGCTAGAAGAGTGGAGGAAGGCAAATTCGAGCATCTTGCCCCTATAATGGAGCGGCTCATACAATTTGTCGTCTTTTACTTCTTCCTTCAGCAGATCCAGCAGGCCATTCTCAGAAAAGATCGCCTGGCCATTGAAAACCAATGTTAATCCAGTATTCAAATAGGCATAGTGCCAAAGCCGTTTAACGATAAGCTCCTTCTGGAACTTGAACTTCTTAAAAATCTCTGAATCGGGGATAAATTCGACATAGGTGCCATCGGGTTCTTTGGTCTTGCCCTTTTTCTGACCCTTGAGCACCCCTTTAGAAAATACCGCCTCTACAAATTGCCCTTCTCGAAAGCTTTGGACCATAAAATGGGAAGAGAGGGCGTTGACTGCTTTCGTCCCTACCCCGTTCAAACCGACGGAAAATTGGAACACCTCATCGTTGTACTTAGCGCCGGTATTGATCTGGCTGACGCAATCGATCACCTTTCCGAGCGGAATACCCCGTCCAAAGTCACGGACCGAGATCATCCCCCGTTTTTCATCCAGCTCCACCTCGATTTTCGACCCATGGTGCATGATGAACTCATCGACCGAGTTGTCGACCACCTCTTTCAGCATCACATAGATACCGTCATCCGCGTGCGATCCATCTCCCAAGCGACCGATATACATGCCTGAGCGGAGGCGGATATGCGAAAGAGCATCTAAAGTCTTTACGGTTGCTTCGTCATATTTTTTTGCCATTTTCAAGCACCCAGTGGGGTTTTCTAAATTTATGGATGATCAGGGGAATTATCGACATCACAATCATACTCAAGATCAGGTAAAATTCATAGAAGACTAAATTGCCGACATTGAGTTGTGAGGGGGGATAAAACCCAAGAAGGATCACAAACACACATGATGCAATTCCAAAAATCGACAGTACCCAGATCCCCTTTGCCTTATAGGGCACCTTATAAGCTCTTGGTACATGAGGCCGAATATAGCGGAGCTTAATTGCCGCGATGAACATCAGAATATACATCAGCAAATAAGTCTGTGCGCTCATGACGCTTAAGATCCAAAAAGAGGCGCTCACGGTGGGCAATTGCAAGATGATCAGCGAAGTAATGGTGACAATAATCGCCTGAAACCAGAGCAGGTTCATCGGAACCCCATGTTTGTTCAGCTTGTGGAAAATGGGAGGCAGATTCCCATGAGTCGTCGTCACATATAATCCACGGACTGGACCCACAATCCAAGCATTGACCTCAGCGATTGCCCCGATCACGAGCAGAAAGGCGACAACGGGCAGAATCCAAGTGAGATTATAGTGGGAGAAGAACTGATGAAAGGCTTCCATGAGCCCCGATGCCAAACTGATATCTCCTTTTGGGATGACAAATGCAATCGCCAGCGCTCCCAATAAGAAGACCGAAAACGTGATCAGAGCAGCTAATATAATCGCCCTAGGGTAGTTTTTCTGAGGATCTTTCACTTCGGCAGCATGGACAGACGAAACCTCTAATCCAGTAAAGGCGAGGAAAAGGCCAGCTAAAAAGACAAAATTGCCCAAATGCTTAAAGTCTGGAATAATCGCCGAAACAGAGAGGGGAGTCTTAATCGGATTGCCATTTGCGACCCAAAAAATGCCCAAACCGATGATCAACAGCCCAGGTAAAATCGTCCCTAAAATGACACCAATCGTGCTGAACCAGCTCGAGGTTTTGACCCCTAAATAGTTAAAAATAGTCATTCCCCAAAAGCTGACCAAGATCACAGAAACCACAAACAGCTTATTCTGGGCCAAGGCCGGATTAAAGGTATAGGCGAGCGTAGTGGCGACAAAAGTAAGGATGACCGGATACCAGGCCACATTATGAACCCATTGCATCCAGATGGCGAAAAATCCCCATTTATCGCCCAGAGCCTCGCGCACCCAAACATAGACCCCGCCCCCTTTTGACCAACCCGTCGCCAGCTCCGCCGACACGAGCGCGCTCGGGATCAGAAAGAAGATGGCGACGATCGTGAAAAAGAAGATCGAGCTCAAACCATAAGAGGCCACAAGCGGCAAGTTGCGCAGGCTGGCCATAATGGCCACATTGAGCATGGCCAGGACAAAAACGCTCAGCACGCGACGGGGGCTTTTCTTCAGATCAACCATATTGGCCCCCTTTTAATAGATCAACCCAATTGTTAGGAAGACTTTTTCCGATTATTTCGCATTTAAGTAAACGCTTAGTAAGTTGAATAGACATGTCGGGTTACATGCGCTTCGCCATGTCCCCCGCGACCCCCTTGAGCCTCACCTCGCTT
>JAGVJV010000130.1 GCA_020050965.1 Parachlamydiales bacterium | reverse complement strand
GATTTTGATAGCTGTGTTACTTGTGAACGGTCTATCGCTTCATAAATAAGATTTATTCTATACCTTGACCACCACGATTTCAATCCAACGCCGGCATTGATAATCAAACGTTGGCTTAAGTAAAAAGTTCGCCCAACTGTCCCGGTTAAAAAATCTAAATCAAATTGCCGTTTGGACCTAAATGAATTAGCTTGAAAAGCAAAGAGAGCAGGATCCAGGATAAGTTGAAGAAAAGATACCTGAAGAAAACCATTTTCAGGAGCAGTAACATGATTGGTCGATTGAGTGTGAAACCAAGTGTACTCGATATCTAATTTCCAATCGTCACATCCTGGAAGGCCGATTCCAGCTGCTACTTTGAACCCAGGCTTATAACCTTGATGGTGCCAGAGGCTAGTATTCCGAAAGGTAACGCCGTTATTTTCGATAGTGATCTTTGTCCCTAAATCGGCTGCGCTATCTTTGTTCAGTTCCCAATAGATAAATTCAGCGCTTAGAGAGATGTCGTTCCAGCATCGATTGAACTGATATTGCGCGGGATAAAAATTGCCTACTGCAACCTGACACGATTCAATGGGCTGTGGTGGCAAAAATGGCTCGTAGCATTGAGCAGCATCGGTTTCACTATTCGTGTAAGCTGCAGACGGTATGCTGGCTAACAACAAAAAACAGGCTTTTTTTAACATATAGACTCCGAATATCTTATTTTAAAAATCAAATCTTCCACTAATTGAAATTCCATGCATGCTAAAATTGGTAGGAACTGTTGGACTTTCCACGAAAGGGGTAATGAGTGGATTCAACAAAAAGATGTGTTGGAAAAGCCAGAGATAGCTAATGGATAGATTGACATGATACCGATTGCAGCAGAAGTAGTCTCCCCATCCAATTCCCAGTTCACCTGAATGCCATGATTGAAGATGGGCTGCATCGTTGTTTTGTCTGATTGAATAATTACCTACAGGAGATGGGAAACCGGGAAAGGCTGTGGAAGAATCTGATTTATACTCTGATCCATATTGCAAAGCCAAATCGATATTACCGATCACTTGGAAGTGGCAAGGCAGCAAAGCTGTTGCGGTGAATCCTAAATTAGGACCTACAGCCCATGATTTGTTATTGACTTTGTATATTCCCGTTCCCGTCACTACAGGGGGGGCAGGATTGTTTAATGCAATTGTGTCGACACGCCATTTCTGTCCTACCCATATTCCCAAAATCCCATAGTTGAGATTCATCATGATCCTCTTTCCGATATAAACAGGTCGCGAGAGTGATATAAGGCCGAGATCTAATGAGAGATGGCTGGAGATTTTAACATTCTGAAAAAGAGGGAGTTGTAGTGCAAATATATTCTGGAATACAGATGGCGAAAAAAAACCAAGGACGATTCCACCATTTTCTCTTGCTGAATAATTGGAAGTCGTATGAGGATGATATCTCAAATAAGTCGCATCAAGGATTGCTGAACCTAAATCTATTCCTGCCGAAACTCTAAATCCAGGACGATAGGGAGCTTTTATGGTTAAAATATCGGCGTCTGATAGATTGGGTAGAGTATCAAGGGCAGGAGTTTTATAGTTGTCGACAACAGAGCTCAAATAAAGGAATTCGCCTTTGACATAAAGATCCCAACCGTTGCATGGGCTAAAAGTGGCGAGATAGGGATAGATAGGATTGATACAGCACGGATCAAGGGGTTCTCCGATGATAACTGAGGGGCAGCAATCCATGTCTGGGACTTCATCTGCAAGCAGCATTTGTGCCATTCCTAAGGCAATGAGTAGATGTTTTTTAATCATGTATTGCTCCTTTAAAATTCAAATTGTCCCCGGATTGATAATCCCATCAATACGATCGATGCATTTCCAAAGATAGATCCGGTTAAGCTATCCATCTTGATGATATCTCCCATAAAATCAAATGTCGCTGCAAGATTGACATGATAGCGATTGCAACAAAAGTAGCTTCCCCAATTGATTCCAACCCCTCCTTTTGCAAAAATGTCCAAATGCCTAATGTGATTCTCGGTAATTTGAATCGGATTTTGAAGAGGAATAACAACAGCTGGAGTAAAGATTTGAAAAACAGATCTTTTATAGGGGTATAAAATGGCGACATCAGCATTTCCAATGAGGCTCAATCCCCAGCAAAGGAGCCAGCTTCCCTGAAAACCTGCAGAAATGCCTATAGAAGTATATTTGACAGTTGCCTGCCCTATCGATAATCCCCCTGCCTGATCGAGGAGATCTTGGCCAAAGAGCACGTTTCTTTTAAGCCATTTCAATCCCAAGAATGGGCTGAAAATGACTCTTTGCCCAAGATAGTTTGGTCTTTGTATATTTACACCGGCAACATCATAATGATAGTGTGCTTTATTTTTTATCGAACTAGCGAAGCCGCCAGCAGCGCCCAATAACGATAGCTGATTGGAGAAGAGGCTATTTGGAAGAGACACAGACATTGTCTTGCTAAATGCTTGGTGGTAACGGAGATAATCTATATTAAAAATCCAATCATCAAAACGATGAGCAACTATTCCGAGTCCGACTCTAAATCCTGGTTTATATCCCCATTTAAAAGCTAACAACGAATAAGATTCAGTTAAAGGGTTTTGTGGAACAACGGTGGCGACCCAACTTACGCTTCCAAAAGGTCTCCAATAGAGAAACTCTCCTGTTGCGGAGATATCCCATCCGCAATCGAGCTCTGTCCCGGCATATTGCGAATAACCTGCGCAAGGATTGCATAGAGGCTCTCCAGGTGTGTAGTCCGGCATGCAGCAATCTTCGGCATGAATGAGCGCTGGTATAGCTGAGAGAAGCGCAAGAGATAATTTTCTAATCATGATCGTGATCCTTACTGGTAATTTTCGTAACAGTTAATTGTAGCTCAACTCTGCGTATAAAGCAAATTTTTTTGATCGAGATATTCAATCACTCTTCCTATAATACCGAAACAAATTGAAGAATCGTTTTTGGCAGCGTTGGCTTGGCTATAAATTTTGGGTCTTCGTTCGCGCCTTGTTCTCGAACAATGTCGCTCGCTCCAGACCCTAAAATTTGTATAGCCTCCTTGGCAAATTCCCGATTCTTCAAGTTGTTTCAGTATACTCCTGCCATTCCTCGGATCATTAGAAAATACTTTTTATTTTTTTTTGATCTTGCTAGACTCAGAACCAGTTTTTTCAACATGACAAATGATCAAAGGAAAAGAATATGAAATTTGGAAAACTTAGCTGCACTTTACTATTTTGCAGTGCAGTGCTTTTTGCTGCTGACCCTTTTGTGGGTGATTTAATTGATGAGGACTTAGATGTTCGCTACAGCTATTATCAAAATGAATGGACGATGGAACTGAGCGATGGTTCCACTTGGAAGCTCATGCCACTCAAAGAAAAGAGAAAACAGACGTGGGCGGAATGGTGGAATGATTCTCAGCCAAAAGAATGGCAACTCTCGGATGACTTCTTTTTTGATCCACGTGATTGGAGAGGAAGATACACTGTGCAAGTCCATCTAGCTAAGGACTCGCTTGCTAAAGGGTACGACTATATTCTGGTCAATGAGAATACGGATCAAAAAGTCTTTGCTAAATTTGTCCCATTCGGATCAGATTTCATTCCTAAAGTTGAATATGCGCAGAAAATCAAGCAGACCGGAGAGCCTGTTGCGACAACTGTTCTGAACGCCTATTCTTTTTTAGATGATGTGCTCACCCTGGATGACAAGTCCATCTGGAAACTTTATTTCACTGATCGAAATTCCCGTACACTATCTGAGTGGTGGAATGATGTGGAGATCGATCAGCCCGACGCTCCTTTTATCTCTAAACTAGGGGACTGGAGACCGACAGATAGGATCGAGATCTATCATGCCCAATTCGATAATTCTGAGCTCAACGATAAATATAGAGTATCCAAACCTGATCAAGAGATCTTTCTCCTCGAGAATAAGACAAGACACAAAATGGCATATGCCAATGAGATGGCATTTAAAGATCTGTTAGATGGTCTTCAGAGACATGGCGAAGAGCAGTATGAGAAAGGGATGTCTAAAGGATTCTCGGAAGGCTATAATAAAGGCTATAAAGATGGTCAAACTAAAGGACAATCTGATGGCTATAAGGAAGGCCATTCCAAAGGATTCTCAGATGGTTATGAAAAGGCTAAAAAGGAACATCAGCATCCTCAAAGCTATTAATTAAATTTTATAAAACAGGATCCGCTGCGCTGGCAGGGATCCTGTTCTTTTTTATGGATATAGAACTACCTAATATTGCCGATGGAGAAGACAAAAGTTCTCCTTTCAAAAATCGGATCAGAAAAAACTACCGTCACATCCGCAAATGGGCTAAAAGAACCCAGACCGACTGCTTTCGGATTTACGACCGAGACATTAAGGAATATCCCCTTACAATCGACTTTTATGCTGGGCGGTTCTCTGTTCATTACTTCTCTTTTGATCGAGATCAAGATGAGCCCGACCCAGAACTGGTAGATGAGATTCATGAGGTTCTTCATTCGATTTTTGACGCTTCGCCAGATCGCATTTTTTGGCGCTATAGAATTAAAAGAAAGAAGTTAGAGCAGTATGAAAAATTGGGAGATGAGAAGGATTTTTTCATCGTGCATGAGTATGGTGTCAAATTTAAGGTGAATCTAGTCGATTATCTGGATACTGGGCTGTTCCTCGATCACAGGGAAACCCGCCAGCTGGTTGCCGCGGCTGCAAAGGAGAAAAGACTGCTCAATCTATTTGCCTATACCTGCTCATTTAGTGTCCACGCTGCCTTGGCGGGGGCTTTCTTTACAAAAAGTGTCGACATGTCCAATACCTATACCGACTGGGGAAGAGAGAATTTTTGCCTCAACGACATTTCTCTACAAAATCATCAGATTATCCGGGCTGATTGCCTGAAATTCCTCGAGGAATGTGATGATGAAAAGTATGATGTGATTGTGATTGATCCGCCGACTATTTCAAGATCGAAAAAAATGGATCAGATGTTTGACATTCAAGAGGATTATGTTGAGCT